>JBDZWB010000086.1:0-6698 GCA_040255975.1 Nitrosopumilales archaeon | reverse complement strand
GTCAGACATCAGTGGTGCGACCATCACCCAAGGGCTCTTTGAGAGGAGCCCCTTCTCCAGAGCCTGCGAGTGCGCCATAGTGTTTGAAAGCTCTACCCCTAACTCGGAATAGATCGAGTTTATCTTGTATACTGAATCGTGGATTATTGGATCCCAGTGGCCGAACAGTTTCGTCAAGAGCTGCGCTTTTCCGAGCGTGTAGCCCATCAGGATGACCGGCTTGCCAAGGTCGTACATTTCAGAGATTATTTTGTTCGTCCTGTGCGTAACTTCAGTAATTTCGGGAAAAATGTATTCAGGCCGGCCAAAGGTGGACTCGATTATCAGAGTCCTTGCGTGGGGCATTCTGGCGCCTTTCATGAACGCCCGCTCACGCACCGAGATGTCGCCAGTATAGTAGACATCGTCCCCTATCAAAAGGCCGCGCGAGCCGAGTATGTGGCCTGTGTCTACTAGCTGGAAGCCGTCATGCTCCTCTGCTGCGTCGGCTATTTCATAGCCCCTTGCATGGGCAATGAGTGCTGTCTCCTTTGATGCAAGTATCTTTGTCCTGATCTTTTTCCTGCCGCGTTTGTGCAGATGATCCACATGCGCGTGAGAGACAAAAGTGAAATCGCAATCAACTGGATGAGACGGGTCAAGCGCTATTGTGGTGCTGTCCTGCTGTACCATGATACCTGACTGGCCAAGCGTAACTCTCCCCATCATCCCGAGCTGTCATGCCTAGCTGGCGATGAGTATTTTAACATTTAGCTACTAGACACAAGTCTGCCTACTTTCATGTAGATCGGCCACACTACCTGTCTTTTTTGCTGTCCGCCCCACGCTTTCTCCAGTTGACCCATGATTTGCTCAACTGGGTCGCAGTTATTTTTTTCCATGAATTTTTGCACGCTTGACCATGTATGCAGGTAGTCTATCAGATCCCACAGATTCCAGTCCAGCCTTATCTCGAATTGTGGAGTTGGCATTTGCTTGAACGGAAAAGGAATATCCTCATATCTGTTTTCAATGTATTTCCTTTCGTTTGGCCAGTATTCGTCCAAGATGTCTTTATACAGTTGATATGTGACCTTGTCAACATTGGGAGATATTGAATGTAGGCCATAGGTCCAGGCCGCGATTACTCCTCCTTTCCTCAGGACCCTTCTAACTTCTTTGTAGAACTCGTCAAAGTTGAACCAGTGGAGCGCTTGGGCGATTGTGACAAGATCGATGCTGTTGTCTTTTAGAGTCGTCTTTTCAGCAGAGAATACTTCGTAGCGGATGTTGCTCTTTTGCTTTGCATTTTCTATCTGCTTTTTGCTCATGTCGCTAGCTATTACCTGTCGAAAATATTCTGAAAGAACGACTGCGGCCTGCCCGTTTCCAGTTGCACAATCCCACGCCAGTTCCCTACGATCGACAAGGCTTGCCAGAAAGTCGAATAACGATCGTGGATATGTTGGTCTGGAAACCGAATATTCTTTTGATTGTCTTGAAAAGAAATCCTTGGACATTTTTCAACGTATCGATTGCTATTTACCATCACTGCAATATTAGGAAAGCTAAAAACACCATAGCGATCCAGAATAGCCGTTGAAGCTCAGCCGCAAGGTCGTCCTATGGTCCGTCATACTGTATTTTGCGCTTGGGATCCCCATAAGCCTGATACACGAGTTGGGCCATGTTCTTGTCTGCACCTCAAGCGGCTTTGACTATGCAATATGGATCGATGTGACCGGCGGCCACATGGTTTGCTCCGGCAGACCAGCTGACAGTTTCGCCTACAACGCTATGGGCGGCGTCCTTGGAGTGATCGGTAGCATCGGCATCATGACGGCTTGGCTTTTTGCAAAAAGGCACTATGCAATACTTGCAGTCGGTCTGGCATACTTTGTGGACCAATCTGCCAAGGTCATCCTTGAAGGTGTCTACACTCCGGTATATGCATCCGGCGAGATAGACGCCTACATCACTGCGCTTCAGGTCGCCTCGTGGCTCGGCTTCATGATCTATTTTGCAAGGATAAAAGAGCCAGCGAAAATCGCTGCCAGCGACGTTTAAGAATGGGATGCAGGCAAGCTATAGTGCTTGGTTAACCTAGGCATCCTTATCTCGGGCAGGGGAAGCAATATGGACGCAATCCTTGCCGCAGTGGAGTCAGGCAGGATAAAAAATGCCAATCCATCAATCGTGATTTCAAACAAGCCAGATGCCGCAGGATTAAAGATCGCCTCTGAAAAATACCATGTGCCGACAAGTGTGATACCTGCAGAGGGGCTGAAGGGCTGGGACTACGACCAGAAGGTAGTGGCCGCGCTAAAAGAGCACGGGGTCATGCCTGAGTCGGGACTCGTGTGCCTCGCTGGCTTTATGAGAATAATCAGCCCCGAGTTTGTCAGGCAGTATAGGATGCGGATCATAAACATACACCCAGCATTGTTGCCCTCTTTCCCCGGACTCCACGCGCAAAAGCAGGCTCTAGACGCAGGAGTCAAGATTACTGGCTGCACAGTCCACTTTGTCGACGAAGGAGTAGACTCTGGACCTGTGATACTGCAAAGGGCGGTGCAGGTCCTGGACAACGACAATGAAGATACGCTGTCCGCAAGGATATTGGAACAGGAACATCAATTGTATCCTGAAGCCGTCAGGCTGTTCTGCGATGGCAGGCTAAAGGTGCAAGGCCGCAAGGTTTCGATAACCTAGGTCCGCCGCTTGAAAGTCGAGTATCGCTTGCTAGCTGCCTTTAGCGCTTTCAATAGCTCCTTTCTGTCTTCAATCGTGCTCACCAGCGCTTCAAGACCGTACTCGGGCACTTGGTCTTCAAGTGGTACTCTTCGCCTGACCACATACAAACTGGCATCCTATGCCTAAAATCAGTTATCTTTTCTTGACAATTGCAATCGACCCTGCGAGGATGCTTCCGGCAATGGCAAATGCAAAGTAGGGGCTGCCTGAGCCAAATGCGTCTGACGAGACTCCTGCCAGTACTGGTCCAGCTGTCCAGCCTGCGCCAAAGAGTGTGTTGTACACGCCGAGCTTGGCACCTATCCGCCCTGATGGCGTGTCCCTCGTAACTATGCTGAATGTCACTGGATAAAAGATGCTGGTAGCAAGGCCGACTAGCGCAATAGCCACTGCAAATGACAGGATCGACGTGAACGCAAATGAAATGAACATCGCTATCGCAGTAGCAGCTACGGCCAGCGCAAGCGCAAGTATGCCATGCACAGCTATCCTGGGTATTGCCATTAGAGTGACAAAGCGCGCAATGCCAAAAATAAAGAACAGGATCTCGATGTCTTGGCTTGTCAGTGATGCCTCGCTCATGTACGCCGGGAATACTGCAAGCATTACGCCGAAGGTTACAGCATAGTAGAGTATGACAGAACTGAGCGTTGGGTGGTCAGTCACTTCCTTGAGTATCTGCGCTGTACCTGCCCTAACCTCAAGGTCCTTCTGAACCGCAGGCCATCCAAACTTGCGCAGGATGACAGACGGCACGATGCCGGCCGCCATCACTGCAGCAGCGATCTGGAAGAGCGCAAAAAAGTCCGATACATCCAGCACAAGCTTGCCGATGAGCGGGCCAACCATAAAACCTAGAATCCACGACGCAATGAATGTCGATATGCTCTTTACCCTCTTGTCGGGTGGCGAGTTGGTGGAAATCAGCACCTCTGCAGAAGGCCAAAAGAGGGCGTGGGCGACTCCTGCAAGAGCTCTGTAGAACATCAGCTCCGGCACAGTCTGGACTGTGGTGAGCATGTATATCGAAAAAACGTTGAGAAGCATGCCGGAGACAAGCATGTATGACTTGTTGACCCTGTCAAGCAACATGCCGACAAAGAATGGTGCAAACATGTAGGGCAGGTAGTTCACCATACCGATCAGGCCGATCTGGGAGTAGTCGGCTGCAAGCTCGTCTCTTGCGAACACGGGCACCACCGGCGAATGCATCCCGTAAGAAATGCCGACGATGGCGGCGCAAATTGCGACCAGCAGTACTGCTCGGCTCATTGCGACCCTACTTGTACGCGGCTATTATCACTGCGCCGCCCATCATACCCTTGTCAAATTCCACGCGGGAAAACTTTTCCTTCAACATGGAATCGAGCTCTGAATTTTTCGGCCATCGCAAATACGTGCCGTAAAGTGTCTTGAACTTCAAACCTGCATTGCCGGCTGCAAAATATGCAAAGATGCCAAGAAAATACTTCAAGTACATCGAGACAAACGCTCTGGAAACTGCACCGTCAGGCTTGCCGAGATCAACAATGACCAGCCGGCCGCCTGACTTCAACACTCTGTGCATCTCTGCAATCGCTTCCCTGAGCCGGATTGCATCGCGCAAAGAGTAGCCGCACAGCACCGCGTCAAACGTCCCGTCGCGGAAGGGCATGTATTCAAAGATCCCTGATGAAAGCGCAGCTTGGGAGTCGGGTAAATAGTTCTTTACATTTGCAAGCATTTCTGGGATCGGATCGTACATCACCAACCTTGCGTCGCCGCCTGCCTCTGCAAGTGCAACACGGGACATGTTGCCATAGCCCGATCCGGCATCAAGTACAACATTGCCGGGTAGCACCCTGCCACGAATGCCGCGTAGCCTGTACTCCTCGTCCTTTCCAAGGGAAATGACCTTGTTTACCTTGTCGTAGACAGGGATTATGGAGCGCAGTACTTCGATTACCTCGCCCCAATAGCGGCTTCCAAGACCGGACAACTGCCCGCAGCTTCTGCAATGCCATTATTATAGCTAGTTTCGCCTGCCCTCGAGCGCCTGTTTCCAGAGGGCGATCTCGGCATCAAAACCTTTGAGCTGGCTCTCAAATTCCTCGTCGCTTAGAGCATCCGGCCTCACAAAGATCCAGATGACAGTTGTGCCGCCAAAGTTTGGAACCATCCTTACGTATACTTTCCATTCAAGGCCCGCCCCGATAAAGGTATGATCCAGTACTCCTGCTTCCCTAATAGGTGCGTGCTTCATCCTCGCCCTGCCTGTAACATGATCAAAAGTCCACGAGCCATCGCTGTCCTTGCTAACAGACTTTGCGGCTCCTCCGATCTCCATGCTTTTTGGGTCTCCGAAAAAGTCAAACACATCCTCAACGTTCCTATTCACAGTCATTGTCTTAACAACTATTTTGTGCGGATTGCTCATGTGTGTGCACACCTTGGAAAATTACTTAAATTCTGGTTCCCTCCTAGGGGGTATATTGTTAGAAGAGCTTGTTGCGCTTGATCTGACTACCGGCGAAGCTCGGGTCTACATGTCGCTGCTGCGTCTCGGACCATCAAAGGTGGGCGCAGTAGTGAGGGAATCGAGAGTGTCTTATTCTAAGGTATATGATGTTCTTGAGAGGCTTGGCAACAAGGGGCTCGTGAGCCATGTTTTGATAGGCAAAGTCCGACACTATAGCGCCGCAGAGCCGTATAGGCTACATGACTATATCCGTAAAAAAGAAGAATCGCTTCAGGGTGAAAAAGAAATGGTTAACCGGCTTATTCCTAACTTGCTCAAATATATCGGAACGGGCAAGAGAAATAGTGCAGAGATTTTCATAGGCCTGAAAGGTCTTCGCACCGCATATGAGATTCTACTAATGAATGCAGAGCCAGGCGATATCCTTCGCTACTTTTACCCTTTTGGGGATTACCATGAAACTGCAAGCCCCTTCTATTCCCGTCTACATCTTTTCCAGAAGCAAAAAAGGCTGGACGAAAGGGGAATAGGAACGACGGATTTCAGGAAATCAAAACACTATAAGGAACTGAAAAACGTCAATATGAAGTTCGTCTCATTTCCAGTCCCTGGCACCATGGACATTTTTGGCGACAAGATGTTGATAATAGCTTGGGAGAGCACGACGGGCATATTGATATCGTCAAAAGAGATTACCGATCACTTCAAGCTGTATTTTGACAGTCTCTGGAAAATAGCAAAGACATAGAAAAACAATTATCCTGCCACTGTTCATGCGTCATGCCTGTGGTAAACTACCGCTGCCCTAAATGCAGCTCGCCCCATTCAATTGGCGTCGACAAGATATTTGATGGTCGGCTGATATTCAAGTGCGGCAAGTGCAAGATATGCTCTATCGTGCCGACTACGGGAAACACCGACGAAGCGTACCTTGATTTTCTTGACAGGTATGAAAGTGGCATTGGGATTGCAGACGTATCTGACTTGAAGCTGCTGATGGAGCAGGAACGGATAATCCGGCCTGTCAAGGAGATAGAAGCCCTCATGGAAGCTGCAAATGCTACAGGCGACCCATTGCTGGAGGAAGTGCTGCGATCCCAAGACGACTACATCGTAGATTTCCAAGCGATTGAAGAGCCGTCACCAGAATTTGGATCGAACATCGAAGATCTGCCTGTGGACGAAGCGATAATCAATGTGCTGAAGGCGAAAAAGATCGAGCGCCTTTACAGCTATCAGGAGCAAGCCGTAAAAAAGATCCTACAGGGCAACAATATAGTCATTACAGCACCCACGGCGTCCGGCAAGACCGAGGCTTTCTGCATTCCTGTGTTGCAGAAAATTGCAGAGGAGTTACAGCGATTTGGATCTCTGCGGACAGGCGAAGGCAAAGTGTCTGCGATTTTTGTCTACCCTACAAAGGCACTCTCCAGAGACCAGTTACCAAAGATAAAAGAGCTGGCAGAGCCACTTGGAGCAAGGGCTGCAGTGCTCGACGGCGATAGTC
>JBDZWB010000085.1:0-6707 GCA_040255975.1 Nitrosopumilales archaeon | reverse complement strand
CACTCGCTTGCAAAATACCACATATGGAACGAAAGCTATGTTAATGCGAGGATTGATTACAACCCAAAGAAGCCAATGAGCGTGATACTGCTCCGCGTTTTCAAACTAGACAGCCCGATAATGGTGGACAGCAGGCCCGAGTGGGCCGGCTGCAAGTCATGGATACCGCTTGACATGGAAGCGGGGGGAAAACCCGCATTGAGCGATTCGCAGTTTGACAGAATCGCAGCAGAGGTTAGGGAGGTGCTATCTGTAGCAGCATGAAATACCGGAAACTCGGCAAGAGCGGAATAAAGGTAAGCGAGATAGGATTCGGCGCATGGACAATAGGGCTTGACTGGTGGGGCAAAAAGATTGACGACGACGAAGCGATAAGGATGCTAAAGCGCGCCTATGATCTCGGCATCAACTTTTTCGAGACCGCCGACATGTACGGCAAGGGCAAGAGCGAGCGCCTGATGGCGCAGGCATTCAAGGACATGCGCGGCGAAGTCATTTACTCGACTAAATGGGGCTATGACATGTACAACGTAGAGCAGGTCGGCCACAGCGAGCTCCCGCAAAAGCACAATCCGGAATTCCTCCAGTTTGCGCTTGAAAAGAGCCTTGAGCGCCTTCAGACCGATTATGTCGACGTGTACAGCCTGCACAACCCCAAGATGGACGCTATAAAGAATGATGCACTGTTTGGCGCGCTTGACGACCTGGTGAAAAAGGGGACGATCAAGAGCCACGGGGCCGCGCTGGGACCTGCCATCGGTTGGAAGGACGAGGGGCTTGAGGCCATAAAGAACCGCAACATCACTTGCCTCCAGACCGTCTACAACATCCTGGAGCAGGATCCGGGCCGCGACTTTATCCGTGAAGCCGAGCGCCACGACGTGGGAATAATGGTGCGCGTGCCTGACGCGTCGGGGCTGCTGACAGGCAAGGTCACCGCCGACACAAAGTTTGACAAGAACGATCACCGCAGTTTCAGAAAGCAAGAGTTCATCGTGGAAGCTATGCAAAAGATCGAGAACATGAAGCCCGTTGCAACAAGCAAGGGATGGAACATCACCGAGCTTGCGATCAAGTTCATCCTGTCCCAAAAGCAGATTTCGGTGGTGCTGCCGACCATGATAAGCATCGAGGAGATAGAGATGTTTGCGTCGCTTTCTGACGGCAACTATCTCAACCCTTCAGAGGCTGCAAGCATCGAACAGATGTATGAAAAGAACTTTTACGTCCAGCCCATTGCCAAATGAGCGCCACCGACGAACTTTTGCAGGATCACGTCTTTATCAGGAGGCTGCAGGTGGTAATTGAAAAGTGCTATGCGCTATTGTATGAAGGCAAGGACGTGCCGTTTGGCGACCTTGTAAAGATAGCGGACGTGATAGAGCAGTTTGTCGACCGGTTCCACCACGGCAAGGAGGAGAAGGGTTACTTTCCGGAAGCCCAGACCCTCTATTCGGAGGAGATCCGCAAGTTCGTGATCGAGCACGAGCTTGGAAGAAGGATCGCAAACAGGGTCCGAATCCATCTGGAAGAATTCCTTGAGGGCAAAGACGCAAGGGAGCCTCTAGCGCGCTACCTCAAGGCGTACTCTGTCTTTATTCTGGACCACACCTCAAAGGAGGATTTGTTCTTTGCCGACGTCAAGGAAAGGCAGTCGCTCTCTGAAAGGGAAGAAAGCGACCTAAAGCAGCAGTTCGACCGCATGAGGCGCGAATGCATGCGCAATAACGGCGACTTGGTTGAAGTCCTGAAGCAGCTGGAAAATGCCGAATGGGCGCGCTAGACGAAATACTTTACGCGCTCTTTCTTGAACTCTCGCGAGCTGAACAATATCTGGTAGTCCTTTATGCCGATCGTTTCAGACATTTCGACTGCCATCTTTTCTGCGGCCTCTAGTGTCCTTGCGTGCACCATGCTGAACAGATTGAACCTCCAGTCTGGGTAGATGGGCCTTCTGTAGCAGTGGCTCACCTGAGGGAACGCTGCCAACCTGAACCCGACCTCGTCAATCTTGTCTTCGGGCACGTGCCACACCACCATGCCGTTTGCGACAAAGCCGGCGTCGCGGTGGCGCAATATTGCGGCAAAGCGCCTCATGATGCCGCTTTTTTCGTATTCTTTTGCTTTGGCAAATAATTCTTCTGTCGTTATCCCCAAATTATCGGCAAGTCCCTTGAACGGCTCTGGTACGACTTCAAGGTCTTTTTGCAACTCGCGGACGAATTCCTTGTCGCGCTCGGTCAGCTGCACCTTTTCCGGGTTAAGCTCCTTCACCTCGTCGACTGGCTTTGGCTTTTCCGCGTCTTCGTTTACCATGTCGAGCCTGACTCCGATCTTGTACAGCTTTAGCGTCGGGAGCACCCTGTATTTTATCACGCCGTCAAGCGCGGCCATCCTGTCAAGGTCGTCCTTCATGTCTGTGCCCGGCGGGACCGCAAGCGTGAACCACATGTTGTATTCGTGGTTGCGCTCATAGTTGTGGCTGACGCCCGGGTGCTCGTTTACCTTCTCAGCAACAGAATCAAGATTGTCGGGTTTAACTGAAAATGCCACCAGCGCGCTCTTGTAGCCGAGACGGCGGGTGTCGAAAATCGCGTTTATCTGCCTAATGAGTCCCATCTTTTTCAGAGACGATATCCTGCGCATGACTTCTTGCTCTGAAATGCCATGCTTTTGCGCGATCTCTTGATACGGCCTGTCTACAAGTGGAAAAACCCACTGAATGTCGTTCAGCAGCTTTTTGTCGATCTCGTCAAGCCGCTCGTTCGCTTGCATTGGGCAAGCTCAAAGTTGTTTCCAATCTATTAAAAACCTACCTCTGACATAGTACAGCATGGTCGACGCCGGCGACGCAGTGTGGATTGCCTCTGTTGTCGCATTGTCCGTAGCCGCGACCTTTCTGATTCTGTATGTCTTTAGGCGATGGCTAGGGCCACCCTCCCTCCCCTAAAGGTGCTTGCTCGGTTATAAGGAGGGCAGTCAAAGAAGCATCTGCCTGTAGGGCTTGGCCGTCAAGGCGCCTGCTCCCCCAGTGCGCTCTACAGGCAAAATCCCCCTTTTGCCATGCATGAGACGGTAGGATATTTTTTATAAGAGGAAAACAAATGCAGATTACCTGAAAAACGAGAATAGCGGTCCTGTTTCTGTAAGAAAGGCCTTTGAAGAGGCAATTGCCGTCCTCGGCGAAAGCGCCAAGCATTCAATGATATATGAGCTGACTATGCAGGCTGGGGTGAATTTCTCTGAAGATGCGTTGACCGTCGAAAAGCTATATGATGGTCTCACCGCGCTTTATGGAAAGGACACCGCAGACGTGATCATTGGCGATGTCCTTCAGAAGATAGGCAAGGTCTCTGCCGAGCAGATGGACAGAAAATAGCCTGCTGCTGGCAGGATAGACGAAAAGTCAGAGTCTTTTAAAAATCTTGTATGAACTCGATCCTCAGCGTGCCTATCCTCTTGCCGATCTGGACGCCTTCGCTGTTGCTCTTTATGACAAAGCTGAAAACAAACTTGCCGGTGACGGAATCGCCGCGCTCAAATGTTACTATTGCAGTAACCCTGTCTTCTGATTCATCGACAAACTTTATCGTACGCTTGAATCCGTCGTTGGCCATCGCAACTACGCGCAAAAAGTTCTCGATCATCGTCTTGCCCGTAAGCCCGCCCTTTATGTTGCTGAAAGGTTCAAGCACTACTGCGTCTTCGTCAAACATCTGGATCAGTCCCTTGACATCCTTCTTTTCCACACGCCTAAAGTACTCCTCCACCATCTCTCTGTTGGAAAGTGGGCCAAAGGAAGAATCGACCGTCCTCCTCCTTGAAATCCTGGCCATATCTGAACAACTCCCTTTCTGCTAGATAACCACCAAGAGTACAGTGTCTTGCACTACACTTGGCTTTTCAATGCTTATATTCATGGCAAGACGACAAGTGGATGTTGCAACAAGCAAGCCGCCCAACAGGCGTGACAATAATTGCCATACTCAACATTATCAGTGGGATTATCATGCTGATAGGCGGGGCTGCGCTCGTCGCAGTCGGCACCATCATTCCCGAAGCAATGGAACAAGGGATGATGGGTCCGGAAATGTCCGGCATGACGGCCGGGATGGCTGGAGCGTTGGGTGTCGGGATGGGAGGCACAATAATCGCGCTCGCAGTCTTTTCGTTCATAGTGGCGTTTGGCCTCTGGACCGGCAAGAGCTGGGCGTGGACGCTGACGGTGGTCCTCTCGGTGATCAGCATCGCGCTGAACGCGATTTCGCTTGCAGGCGCCAACTTTGGAGGAGTGATCAGCATAATCATCAGCGCGGTTATACTCTACTACCTTTACAGACCGCATGTAAAGGCTTACTTTGGCAAGGGACCTAGTCCACCCAAGTCTGCCGCCTAGTTCTAAAATTTCTGGAGTCAGACTACAAGTGCATTGCATTGCACAGAATTCCTTCTGTTATAATACCATAAAGTGCAAAATATCCACATGACTTTGGAACCAAAAGGTCAACCGGATGGCCAACAGCCAGTAATAACACTGGCAAGGTGGAGCACGAGGTTCTGGGCATGGTTAGTGGACTTTATCATAGTAACCATAGCATTTGAGGTGATATTTGCAATTGCTTATGCACCGCTAGCTTTTATGCAAGGGTTTGGTGGCGATGTGCCTCCTTGGATGGGAGCGGCTAGGTACGCCGTCCAGAGCCTGATGTTCTTTGCATACTGGATATACTTTGAATCAAAGACCGGCCAGTCAATAGGCAAGAAACTGCTCAAAATAAAGACGACCGATTTGGCTGGAAACATCGCCGACGCAAAGAGCGTTGCAATACAGAGCTTTGGCAAAGCATTCTTGCTACCTATAGATGTGTTCTTTGGATGGATATTTACAAACGACAAGAGGCAAAGGCTGCTGAGCAGGGCTGCAAGCACCATAGTGATCAAGCAACAAGACTCTGGAGCTTCAGAAACAGTCACGTACAGAAAGGATTAGAGACGGCAAGGGTACGCATGGTTTAATTGCCAATTCCGCGAATATTATGGTGGAGGAGAAAAAAATGGCTGACAGAGCAAGACTTGCAGCGACAAAATGGATTCCTTACAGCTCGGCAGGCGCTGCGATATCGTTCGTCGTCGGATTCGTTCTTGGACTTCCGCCGGCGCAGGTAATCGTATCGACTGCAATGACCGCGACCCTGATCTTTAGCGGGCTGTTCTTCCAGTCGTACGGAAGGGAGAAAGAGCAAAAGAAGGTCCAACAGTGATTTCCCCTCTTTTTTCGTCATTTGGGTAACAAGGTTACTGTTAATTTTTAAACCGGTAGCGCGAAATATACACTACTAGAAGTCTATGAGGCTATTTGGATGGAAGCCGAAAGGCAAGATGTATAGTTTGAAATGCAACCAGTGCGGAGCAGGCTTTTTGTCAAGCTACGCCCTTGAAGCTCCGATCTGCGGCAAGTGCCTGCAAAAGGCCAAGTCGCTAGACTCTACCATAGAGCACGAAAAGCACTGCATAAAATGCGGCTCTGCCGGCGTGATATATGGAAAGGAATACTGCTATTCGTGCTACTTTAATTTCGGCAAAAAGTAATAGACCTGCCGCAATCGCAGCAGGTATATGCTGCTTTTTTCAGGTGGCGGAATCTTTTATCATCATGCCCTTCCACGCCTGAAAGATCGGCTCGTACTGTTTGGCCGGCTCAATCACGCCCAGCTGCATCATGAACCTGAGATCGTCGCGGATAGCCCTGTGCTCAACCACCTTGCCGTTGTGGAGCCTGTGGATGTGGACCGCTAGGTAGGAAAAGCTATTGCCCGTAGGCTCGATTCCAAAAAAGTTTCCCACGTGCTTGCCGCTGACAAGCAATATCATGACTACCTTGTCTCCTGACGCAATGACATCCTGCTCTTCGTAGTGAAGGTCTGCAAACGCGCTACGCAGCTTTGTGATCGTGTCTCTGACTTCGTCAGGTCCGCGCAGCTTGGCCCGCTCGGGGCTTGCCTGGGATTCGTGGTTAAAATATTCTGGGCCAATCAACTCATCAAGCTTGGAGAGGTCGCCGGTGTTAAACGCCTCAATCAGTCTCCGTACAATCATTATGTTTTCATCTGTGCTGCTTGACATCCCTGATTTTGCGATAATTTTGTTCTTAAGCCGTTTGGAAGAAAATTCGGGTTTTAAAACAAAGGGAGGGAGCTCAATCCTGTGGGATTGGGTCGTTCCTGCTTATCCTGTAGGCGAATACGTCGTTGAATGTCAAGCCAAGAATCACGTTGCGCCCAGATGCGATTATCTTTTCCTTTGGAACCACAAACCTGTAGTCGTAGTGGCCGTCGACGATAACCTTGGTCTTTGTCTCCTTTATCACGTGTCCCACATGTTCTTCGTCCTGGGTCCTGACTCCCTTGTTAAAAAGCGAAGTCGGATACTTGCCCTCGTACGTTGCTAGATCAATTCTTGTATCTGGAATTGCCATCGATATCTGTATTGACAGGTTTGGAGATTAATTGTGCTTGGAACAAACCGGTATTGTGCAATAGCACAACAAAGAAATCATCCCAGCCTCTGTCAAGTATAACGCGTTTATGATTATTCAAAAGTGTTTTTGATAAGTGCTAATGACCTAAGGAAAACAACATTCCTCTGACAGCCAGACCCCGGAGCCAGCTCCCTAGTCGGTATGGCTGTCAAGGCGAGATACTTCACAC
>JBDZWB010000084.1:0-6708 GCA_040255975.1 Nitrosopumilales archaeon | reverse complement strand
TCTGTTCTGCTTCTAGCTTGTAGCCAAGAGCTCGTACTTGTACTGCAGCTGGTCTTCTGCGTCATAGACTTCAGCCTTGACTGGCAGAGGCATATCTCTGACTACCCAGACCCTGCTCGTGTTTTCTTCGAGTTTGAAGCTCAGGACAAACGCGTCAAAAGTGCCTGCCTGTGTCTGAACAGTCTCTTCGCCTGTCACCCGGACAATGACCTGTGAAGACTTGTAGAATATCTGCTGCCAAGGGGCGCCCACTACCAGATACTTGGCGCTTTCGCCGTATTCCCAGTCGCGGACGGCAAATATCGACTCCTGTATCGGTTCAAAGTACGGCCTGAACGAACTGTCCAGCTGCCCCTCGCGTGTGAGCTCTTTTGACATCGTCACCGTGTTTTCTACTGCCGGCGCCGATCCGTTCACTACTGTAAACATCACGTCCCAGTTGTCCCCGACCTCTTCAAAGGCCATCGATACTCTGCCTGACTGGAGCGAACTGGTCTCGGCATATGAAGTCAGAGAATAGTCAAGCATCATCCCGTCTTGGATGTTGTTGCCTACTACCCAGATGTCCGCCTCTGTAGGCGGGTCAAGGACAGCGCCACCTGGACCTGTAAATCCGCCGCCGGCTGCAATTATGCCCACGCTCACCCCTACGCCGACTGCGGCGAAAATCATAGTCATGATCGCTATGCGCCGTTTTGGAGACACGCTACAGATCCAGTGCCAGAGGTTATTTAAGGATAGGTCTGCTTATTTTTCAATGTCTGGCGCAACGTATTCGCCGATCTGGTTGTATATCTTCAGGAAGCGGTTGCCCTTGTCAGTAGTCTTGTAGACCTGCTCCCCTTCGACATACTCTAAGAGGCCGTTTTCAACCAGCACAGACAAGTATTCTTTGAGCTGTGCATACGACAGAAACGCTTTGTACATGATCTTTGTCTTTGTGACTCCGCCATTTGCGGCTTCTAGAATTTGAGCAGTTATGTCAGTTCTGCTTCTATATTTCATGGCTGTCGTACATACAGACATTCATAAAAGCATCTCGAGTAAATCATCCAGAAGATAATTCTGAAGGCAAAAGAAAGAGGGTCTAGGCAGGAGCCGTTGTCTTGTCCTCTGCGGCTTCTCTGCGGACTGTATCTCTCATAGTCTGAGCGGTGTCCCGCGCCGTCGTGCCGGTTTCCTCGGCTGCGCTTATCGTTTCCCTGATGACACCTTTCTGCTTCAACTCGTTTGCGACTTCGTTTATCTCCTTTGCGCTATCACGCGCAGCCAGCGTTGCTTCGCGGACTGCCTCCGTAAGTTCTTCGATCGCGCCGCTCTGTCGGATTATCTTGACAGACTCGCGCATTCTGGCGGACTCTTCTCTGATCCTCTTGGCAATGTTCTTGATCGCTTCAGCGGTCTGCTCTGGCGTCATCTCTTTAATGCTCGTAGTGCTAGCATTACTATTAGTTTCAGCAGTTGACATTGAAATTAATATGATTTCATCCTATAAAAGAAGAGCCATCGCTATTTTTGTTCGCTAAACGCGCTCCTTGTTTCGCGTATCGCTTCTTCCGCGTTATGGATCACGCCGTCCTTCTTTGACGATGCAACTGTAAGTTTTAGCTCGTCAACGAGCCCCGAAACTGACCGGAGCATCTCTTTGATGGCGTCGATTGTCTCGCCCATGTTGCCCCCGCCAGAGCCCACTGAGCTTATGGTCTCCTTGGCAGACTTGATCGTCTCACGCGCTTCATCAAGGATGCCCGAGCTTTTCATCTCCATCGTAATCTTTTCCAGCCTCGCGCTCGTGCTCTCGGCCGATTCTACCATCTTGCGCATGTTCTCGATGTTCGTGACCATGGCAGGGTCCTTTAGTGATTCGATTATCTCCCGGCCGGTCTTGGCTACTTCGCGGATCTTTTCAAGCGACTCTTGCACGTCCGGCGAGCCAAGTTCCCTTATTATCTCGACGGCATCAGATGCCGTCTCTTTGATGTCCTTGAGCTTTTCTGCCATTCACAGTACTATTGCGCTCCCGGTTAATTGTAGAGCGGTAAAAGCTTCCGGTGCCTATTTTCTATAAGCATCAACTGCTCATTTTCATTATTCGATTCCACAATTTGTCCGGAACCGGCATCACTGACAGCCGGGAGATCCGCACCAGATCCCAGCCTGAAAACACAGGGTCCTTCTTTATCGCATCAAGTGTTACGGGCTTGGCAAGTCTTCCCGCCGGCCTGACGTCGACCACAGTAAGCGATTTGTCCTTTGGGTCAGGGTAGGGATCAGATGTTATCTCCATGACACCTACCGCCTGCTTTTCGTCGCCGGTGTGATAGAAAAGCGCCCTGTCGCCCTTTTTCACGCTTCTCAGATGCTTTAGTGCAAGGTTGTTTGCCACCCCATCCCAGACGGTCTTGCCGTCCTTTTCAAGCTGCGAATAGCTGTATGTCGAGGGCTCTTGCTTGAACAGCCAGTATGCCATGCATATGGTAGCCAGCCAGCAGTAATAAAATTATACGACGTCGGCAGTGGTTACCTTTTCCTTGTTCTTTTCCGTGTCGATGTTCAGTTCCGCAGTAGGCGTGCGGGTGTCATGGAGCTTGTCATAGTTGGCGTCATAGGCCACACAACAGCCATGCGGCGCGATTACCGAAGAGACCTTGCCAAGCACGTCAGGGCCTTCGTTTTCCACCAGCATGCATTTGCCTCCTCCCTGATTCATCCAGTAGATGCAGTTGTAGCAAAAGTAGCCTTCGTGTAGGTTAGAGTCAGAGAACTTGTCGTATTCTATGTACGAAGCTTGCAACTTGCTTCTCTTCTTGAACTTGGTCAGGTTATCGACAGCGCCAGCAGCTTCTTTTATCTTTTGGCCGATGTCTGTCATCTAGCGTGTCTCCTGTTCATTCGGATCCCATAGAGTGCACACCCCGTGCGGCGCAATGATTCCTGATTCCTTATCGTTGACGTCCGGTCCACCATCTTCCACTATGGCGCAGTGATGATCCCTGATAAAGTAGGTACAGTTGTAGCAAAAATATCCCGTGTGAAGATCTGCATTTTTGAACTGGTCTATTTCAAGGTACCCTGAAACCACCTTTGAGAGCTTTGGGTACTGCCTGTCAGTCGCGATAACCTCGCTTGCCATATTTCCAGCGCCACGGCATAGTATAAAACAACTTTAGCATTTTCTAATGAGAATTATTTGCTGGTTTTTCTTTCGAGCATGCTTGCCAGCTTCTTTAGCCTTGACCACCTTAATGCGAGCTTGCCTGCTATTATCGCGGCTACGATGGCCGCCCAGACCCACAATGGCGGACTTTCCACTGCCTATTTTGGAGTCAAAGAAATTTATGCCATTCTTTTTGCCTTTGGCTTTTCTTTCAGTTTTGAATCGACATGGTGATAAAGCGTAAATTAGATGGGATGCACCATATGCCGTGCCAAGATGCGACATCTGTGGAATGGTTTTCAGCCATGAGCAAGAGCTCAGGGACCACGACATGGTAGCGCACAATTTTTCCAGAGAGGAATCAACGCTGCTGAAAAAGGCCGACGAGGAGGAGAAGGCCCGCAAAAGGACCCGCGGACCCTACAGAAAGTCCCATGCGGCATGAATTTATTCTAGCCGGTTCTTACATCACCCATGCAAGGGCCGCAAGTCAGGCACGGGTACATCGTCAGGAAGGGCAGGGGCTATTCATTTGCAGAGTTGAATGAGGCGGGCATTGACCCGCGGGCTGCTAGAAAGAGCGGTCTACCAGTAGATGTTTGGAGGCAGACAAAACATCCAGAGAACGTCGACCAGCTCAAATCGATCGGCAAGGTCCCTACTCCAAAGAAAGGAAAGACGAGTAAGAAAAAGAAGGAATAGCCGTTAGCAAATGTCCACTGTACCAAGGATAGACAGGCTGGCAGGCATTGAATGCTACTGCACCAGCTTTGCTGGAACCTGCGGGTCGATAAAGCAAAAGAGCGAGGGCTTTAAGGTTTCAGAGCTGGTGGACGAGTCGCTTGCCGTGAGCATGTCGCCGGTTTTTGACGAGCAGCACCGCTACCCGGTTTATGTGCTTGAAAAGCATAACATCGATTCCAACCACGCGCTCTTTGAGATCGAGCGGGAGTGCCGCATCCGGCTCAGAGTGATGGGCATCAAGGACGCAAAGGCGGTGACGACCCAGTACGCAAGCGCAGACAGGGTGATGAGGAACCCGCCGGCTGAACTAAAGAGCACCCACACCCGCCTGACGCTCAAGGGATTTGCAAAAAGGCCGCTTGGCAAAGAGTTCCTTGCAGGAAACAGGTTTGAAATAACTATCCAAAATTCACGTTCCCAAGACCTGTCAGAGTTTGTCCCCCAGATAGATGAGATAGGCAACTTTTATGGTCTGCAGAGGTTTGGAAGCGAAAGGCTGGTGACGCACCTTGTCGGCAAGGAGATAGTAAGGCACAACTTTGGGCGCGCAGTCGAGCTTTTGCTGTCTTATACAACGGAATACGACACGCCGATGAGCAGAGAGATCAGGAGCAAGAGCGCTGACCCTGGCAGCTATAGGCAGGTATTGAAGATGCTGCCAAGGGGCATGGATATTGAGCGGCAGGTGATGTCAGCCCTTGTTGCGGGTAAGGATGCAGTGGCGGCCCTGCGTGCAGTCCCCATAACCATCCGGCGGCTCTTTGTGCAGGCGTATCAGGCATACATCTTTAACAGGTGCCTCAGCGCTGCAATTGCAGGTGGCGAAGACCTGATGCAGCCCAAAGAGGGCGACCTGTGTTTTGAGATGGAGGGACCAGCCACTTTTGGAAGGGTGATCAAGTACGACCCTACTTCAAAGGCTAAAATGGTGCCGGCGGTGAGGATGGCCGGCTATACCTTTCAGCCGGGGAAGGGAAGGTTTGAAAACATTACAAAGAGAATCATGGATCAGGAAGGCGTAGTAGCAAAAGACTTTCACATAAAGGAGATGCAGGAGCTCAGCCACCAAGGAGGATTCAGGCAGGCGCCGCTCTGGTGCATGGACTTTTCGTATGGCAAGAACCCACTAGTAGTGTCGTTCAAACTGCCAAAGGGATCCTACGCGACCACGCTTCTGCGCGAAATAATCAAGCCTGAAGATCCGATCAGGAGCGGGTTTTAACTTGAAACACATTATATAGCGCCAGCGTCTTTAGAAGACACACAAATGCTTGGCGGAAAGGACCTCAGAGAGATGATAGAAGAGAACTTTGCGAAATTGCACGAGGACCTTGGCGTCAAGATAGACAAAAAGAATCCAGACAGGATCCACGCTGCAGAAGCTTGCGGCTGTACAAGGTTCGCCTATTACGAGCGCAAGGACCCCGTGAGGGCAGACAACCGTTCCATAGTGTCGAGCTTTCTTGGCGACGGCATGCGCAAATCCCTGCCCAACAAGCGCGGAGAGTACAAGATCGACAGCCTGTCGCTTGAAGTGAACGCCGACATGATAATAGCAGACGACTATATCGTCAGGTTCGAGGTCGTGTACGTCTTGCCAGAAGTTCCGCACCCGCGTCATCTTATGTATCTTAACGCCTGTCTGTTTGCATTCAACAAGCCAGAAGGCGTGCTGATCTACATTACCAGCGAGGGCAAAACTGTAGAGTTTTCAAGCACAAAGAACAACAAGATGTTTGAAGAAGTCATCAGGAGAGCCCGAGTCCTCAACACGCTGTTAAAAGACGGCAAGGTTCCCATAGTCGAGCCGTCAGACCTTTGCATCAACTGCAAGTATTATGAAAGATGCTACGCAAGGAAACAGGTAAAAGATGAAAAAGCGGGCTTTGTACTTGAAGAATTATTCAAGCCCAAGAAATAAGAAAAAAGGAGACGCCGGCTATCCGTGGCTCTCGGCGTGACCTTCAGCCTTTGAGTAACCCGAGCTGTACCTCTTTGCCCTTGAGCCAAACAGAACGGCTGCCAAGAACACAAAGATACCCGCAGTCACTGCGAACATGAACATTGATTCTGCCATACCTCCAAAGCCACGGTTGAATCTTAATATCCTTATCGCATGGCGATCCCTTGCGCAGGGATATTATCACAAAATTTTAGGGAAATGTCAGGCTAAATTCCTTCTCTCCAGGGGTCGTCTCAAAGTTGCCGCCAGTGACCCGGTAGATGTAATGACCTTGCACTAGGTACTGCGCGTCCCCTTCAACCATGCTGTCCCAGGTGCTGGCGGTCAGGTTGTTTCGCACTGCCACCTGTGTGTCCTTGAGCGTGATGGTGCTGTTCCCGACTACCGTGAATGTCCCTGCCTGCGATCCGACAAAGCCTTCTGGGCTGACTCCAATATCACCTGAAGTCATCTGAAACTGGCCCACGTGCAAGGTATAGTGGATCGTTTCAAGTATCGCAGTGCCCCTGTTTGGGTTGTGGGCTGTAAAGACGACCTGCACGTTTGCGTTCCTGTCGTCTGTACTCTGTACAATGATGTCTTGCAGATCCACCTGCAGCTCTGTTACCGTGATAGGAGCTATGTTCTGCTGCGCTCCCGGGAGTGCGATGCTTCCCGATCCCAAGATGAAAAATATCGCTATCGCAGCAACTGCGATGCCGCCTGCCGCATAGAGGATCTTTGTATTCACGATAGTTTTTTGTCACTGCCATCGGCACTTTAAATCTGTCGATTGAAGCAAATGCTTATACTAGCTGGTCGCGAACTTTGCTGCCGGCTTGCAGTATCACAAGGCTGCGCACAT
>JBDZWB010000083.1:0-6761 GCA_040255975.1 Nitrosopumilales archaeon | reverse complement strand
TATCATCCTCACAAGGTCCAGATATGCGAGTGCCGGCTTTATCATGACCATGTCGGCCCCCTCGTTCAAATCGGTTTCTATCTCTAGCAGCACTTGTCGCGGATTTGCAAATGATACCTGATATGACGACTTGTCAAGGCGCGACTTTTTCTTTGCAAACGCTGCTGATCTGAACGGAGTGTAAAGCGCCGAAGCATGCTTTGCAGAGTAGGAGAGTATAGAGCACTTTAAGCTGCGAGCCGCAAGCTCGCTCTTGATTGCACGGACCTGACCATCCATCATTGATGATGGAGCTACGGTGTCTGCGCCGGCCTCTGCATGGCTTGCAGCGATTTCAGACAGCACGCGCAGTGTGCTGTCATTGTCCACCCTTTCATTTGCAATGACGCCACAATGGCCAGTCAGGTTGTATTGGCAGACGCAGACATCTGTCACGACATTTACAGACTTGCCAAACCCTGACTTGATCGCCCTGACCGCCTGCTGCACTACTCCCCGCGGGTCATAAGCTTGAGAACCTTGTTGGTCTCTGCTCTTTGGTATACCAAAGACAATGAATGAGGAAATGCCGCTATCCAGTATTGACTGGACGTGACGTTCAATCTTTTCGATCGGTATCACAGACATCCCGGGCATCGAGTCTATCTTGCCGGGCCGGTCTGAAACAAACAGTGGAAAGATAAGGTGGCTCTTGCGCAGCCCGGTGGCAACAAAGGTCTCCCGGTATCTTTCTATGTGATCGCGCTCAAGCTGCTGCAACAGCTGCTGATGGCGCGGCTGTGAATATATGTTTTCAATGCAAGAATCAACCACAAAATTCATAATATATTTTAGAGCCGGAACTGGCATGCGCAGGGTAACCATCGGCATCCCGGCCTACAACGAGGAGCAGAACATCGTCAACCTCCTCAGATCGCTTGAGGGACAGCGTTCTCTGATCTCTGAAGTGATTATCTCTGACGACTCTTACGATGGTACGCCAAGTCTTGTGCGCGACTATGCCCGGCACTCGCCGCTTGGAGTCACGCTCTTTCATCACGACGCCAGGAGGGGCGCATCTGCTGCTTGGAACGAAATTTTCCAAAAGGCTGCTGGCGATGTTATCGTGCTCTATGATGCAGACACAATCCCGCATCCGTCGTGCACTGAACGATTAGCATCGCGCATAACTGCCAAAACGGCACTATGTGCATCAAACTCGCAGCCGGTGCAAGCAACCGGCATCGCAGGCAGGGCATCGGTGTTTATTTCAAACTGGCTAAGGTCTGTAAGGAGCACAGTGATTTCGCAGTACACCGTAATGGGCAGGGCCCTTTCCATCGATTCGACAGCCGCAAAAAAAATCGAGATCCCGGCAGACATGATCGCAATAGATCTTTACCTGCAGTGTAGGATTCTTGAAATGGGGTTGGATGTCGTATACAATGACGACGCGGTCGTCTATTTCAGGCCGGCAAACAGCCTGCTTGACATGGCCTCGCAGGTTGTCCGGGCAATCAATGGACACAACCAGATAAAGGATCGCATAGACTCACTTGGTATAGGCCTGCCTCCCCATGTTGGAATCACAGAGGCATTGAAAAATGCCATATCCGATCCGTTTGGCGCCGTCTCGACGGCTATAGGGTACTCTTTGATGCCTTACTACAAGTCGAGGCTCAAGAACGCCGACTCGGCAAAGTGGCATACTGCAGACAGCTCAAAGGCAATAGACTACGAACAGCTCAGGGCCAGATTCTGACTTACACACTTTTTTATAACGGCATCTTGTGTAAGCAAGCAAGCAGGTGGAGCCCGGCAAATGTCTGACCCGGAACGGCGATTTGAGACAATATCTAACAACGGCGTAGTATGGCTGAACATGCAAAAGCCGGCCTTTGCCGACATGAGTGTGCTCGGGCAGAAATACCCTTTCCAGAGGCTCAACCTCGAGGACTCGCTTTCAAAGATTCAGATACCCAAGATCGACAGGTACGCGGACCACATCTTTATCATCCTGCACTTTCCAACGCCGGACAAGGAGAAGGGCTTTCTCTTTAGCCAGCTTGCAATCTTTATGGGCACAGATTATCTGGTGACTATACATCAAGGGGATTTGAAGCCACTTGATGAATTATTCGGTATGTGCAAGAGCGACGAGCGGCAGCGCCAGCTGACCATGGGCAAGTCGTCAGGTTTTCTGCTCCACAAGATAATTGACACTCTGGTGGACGACCTCCTCCACATCCTGATGAAAGTGGTCGGCAACATCGACGACGTCGAAGACAGTGTCTTCGACGAGCGTATATCGATCCCGCGCCAGATCTCGCTTTTGCGCAGGGAGATAACTACGCTAAGAAGAATTGTGATTCCGCTTAGGAGGACGGTAGTAGAGCTGTCCAAAGAAGTCCAGCGCTTTTCAAAAGAGGATCTCACGATTTACTTCAGGGACGTGCAGGACCACATCGAAAAGGTGTACGAAACGCTTGAAGAAGCAAAAGAGACTGTAGAAATCTACAAGGACACGGACTATATGCTCAGCCAAGAAAAGACAAACAAGATACTTGCAGTACTCACCATCATATTCACCCTGTCAATCCCAGCAACGGTAGTTGGCGCATTCTATGGCATGAACGTCAACCTTCCCGGCGGAGTCGAAACCGGACCCTGGTTGCAACTTGGCCCATATACAACGCTGATATTTGTTATAGTGATATCATCTGTTTCTGCCCTACTTATGGTATTTTACTTCAGAAGGCTCGGATGGATGGGACCATCAATGTAGTCTGCGATCGACGTATACATAAGAGGATAAATACTCGCACTATTACAATTTTGTTTGGAAATTGGTGGGGACAGGCGGAGACATACGTGGTTATGTATGCACTCCTCACGACAAACAATCGGGCGCTCTGCTTGATAGCTGGAAGAAAAGCGATAACGTCGTTGACATTTACTTTGCTACAGCGACTTTTTCAGACGAGAGCGTCCCCTATTTTCCAAACAAGGCCAACCACTACATGCTGGCGTCATTCCGTGACATGACCACCATACTGGAAGACATCCAGAAATCCGAGAGGGACAGGTTGTCATTCATGTTCAGTTTTTCAAGTCCTCTCTTTGAGCGTAACGGCGACAGGCTCAACTATGTTTCATTATACTTTACAAAATATACTAGCGGTGATCCGGCTGTGAGCGACCTTGCAAATGCTATTGCCCGGCGCGAGCGCGTAAAGAAGGCAAGCCTTGCGCAAATGCAGCTCTTGGCGGCCGAGCAACCAAAGTTCACATTTCCATATTCGAAGAATCTGGTCATTCTTGAAGTCGAAGGTGAAGCAACTCATCAAACAGACCAGAAATACTGCGAACGCACAAGACGCGACGTGGCAAGGAAGGGCATTGCGCTCAATAACCTTGTCAGTTTTTCCATACTTGAAAAGCTCAAGTAAAATCAGAAACGTTAAATATGCATCTTTTTCTCTAGCCATTGATTTATGAGCAAGCCGATGGATCTTGGCGCACTCAAGATTGGTTCATACATTGTCATCGATGGCGAGCCGTGCAGGATTGTTTCGTACGATCACAGCAAGCCCGGCAAGCATGGGTCAGCAAAAGCAAGGATCACAGCAGTTGGAGTCTTTGACGGCAGGCCACACCCGTTTGTGGGCCCGGTGTCAACCAAGGTCGAAGTGCCACTGATAGACAAACGCAATGGCCAGATCATTTCAAAGCAGGGCGACACACTCCAGATCATGGACCTTGAAACATTCGAGACCTTTGAGACATCCTCTGTCGAAGACGAGATCAGGGAAAAGCTCGCACAGGGCGAC
Organism: Nitrosopumilales archaeon; assembly: GCA_040255975.1. Taxonomy (GTDB): domain Archaea; phylum Thermoproteota; class Nitrososphaeria; order Nitrososphaerales; family Nitrososphaeraceae; genus Nitrososphaera. The sequence goes on along the minus strand of JBDZWB010000083.1, from coordinate 2,952 downwards.
ATTCAGGGCAGAGAAGTTGAATACTGGAAGGTCCTTGAAAGGATAAAAATAGTTCGCGTCAAGGGATAAAAGTTCATACAATAGAACAGCGGATCGCCTTCTGGATGCTGATGAGGTGAAGGAAGAGCCGGCTGACATCAGTTGATGAAGATTATGAGTCCCGAGGCATCCATCACATCTTTCTTGACCGCGGGTTCAGAATAGAATCGAGCGCGTTTCCGATAAGAACGAACGCAAGGCCCGTTATCGCGATCATTAATCCTGGCGGCGCTATCCACCACCACAGGCCCCTCGAAGCCGCACTGGAAGAGTTAGCATCGTGCAGTATCTGACCCCATGTTGGAATAGATGGATCGCCAAGACCCAAAAAGCTGACTGTTGATTCGGCAAGGATTGCGCTGGGCACCGCTATGGCAATGCTGGCAAATGTAAGCGGCAGCAGCTGCGGGATGATGTGCTTGAAGATTATTTTCGTGTCCGACTGTCCCATCAGCTTCGCAGCTTCGACATACTGCATGTTTTTCAACTGAAGCGCAAGACTCCTGCTTATCTTGGCCATCCCTACCCAGCTGAAAATGACGAGAAAGCCCGTGATGAGAAATATACTTCTGCCTACGGTCACCGACAGTATAATCAGCAGCGGAAGAGTCGGAAGCGAGTAAAAGATGTCGTTTATGCGCATCAGCCCTTCATCCGTGCGGTTTCCCTTGTAGCCTGCAAAGACTCCATAAATCAGGCCGATCAAAATGGCGGCAATAGACACGGTGATCCCAATAAAGAGCGCCACTGGCGCACCCCAAAGAATGCCGATAGCAAGGTCGCGGCGAAGTTCGTCAGTGCCCATCAGCCCATAGACCTTGCCTCCCAGAATCACACCGGAATCCAGCACTGTGTCCTGTGGGTCAAACAGGTAGAACGTTTCCCGTATCGTATAGGTCCCCTTTAGTACCCTGTTGTCATTTGTGTCGGAAAACAACATTACCTGCGGCCTAGAAGGATCCTGAGGATAAGAGAAAACGCTCCGGTAGGCACCAAGGTTCTGCTCTATCGTCCTGTCGGTCGCAAAGACCCTTGCAGAAAACTCGCCTCCGCCCTGTTGGGCAGGCGGCAGCGAGGCGAAATAGATTCTGAACTCGTTCCCATCAGGCCGCACCATGTCGATCTGGAGTACTGGCTGGGTGCCGCCGTACCTTGCAGAATAGAGCATCATAAAGTCGCTCGGATATGCATCATAATTGAAATTGATGTTATATGAATGGGTGACAGTCCTTATGCCGTCTTGCACTGCGCTTGATACCTCCGCGTCACTTGATGTCATGATTATGTGCTCCGGAACCTTTGACCCAAGCCCTATGTTTGTCCAAGCAGGCGCGGCCGCCCTTGGCAGGTCGATCCAGAAATTCGGATTGTTCCACTGCCGAAATGACTCTAGAGGAACTGCCACGGCAGAATAGATCGTCATTATTATGAGCGCAAGAAGCATCACCGCCCCGGCAATGCCGCTCTTTGACTTGCGGAACTCTCTGACGATTTCGTTTTTTGAGATTGCACTGGAGACTGTCATGCTGCGACTTTCACCCTCGGGTCAAAGTAGGCGTAAATGATATCCGTGGCAAAGACCGTGATCACAAAGATTACCGTGGAGACATAGGTCAGGCCAATTATGACGGGTATGTCCATAAAACCAATTGCCTCGTAATACATGCTGCCCATACCCGGCCAGTCAAACACCGCCTCTATTGTTATCGCCCCACTGAACGAGCCGGCAAGGCTCAGCGCAATCACAGTCACTATAGGCGGTGCGGCGTTTTTCAGAGCATGGGAATAGAGGATCTTTCTTTCAGGTATTCCTGCAGTCCTCTTTGCGGCAATATAGTCCTCGCCAAGCACTCCCACCAAGAAATACCTGACAGTATAGGCCCACGAGCCAAAGCTCACTAGCACAATCGTTATCAGCGGAAGCACCATGTGCCAGAGAAGGTCAAGTATGTATGACGGATCAGATGGCGAAGTAAGCGGGGTAGATCGCGCAGGAAATATGTGGTAGGTGAAGGCAAAGGCAAAGATCATGAGCATACCAACCCACCAAGTCGGAAAGCTCCCGGAAAATACTGCAAACGCAGAGTTGAGCCGGTCAGGAAGCGAGCCAGCCCTATTGGCCACAAATGCCCCGAGGTAGATGCCGATTACCGTTACTATCAGCGTAGTGGTTGTGAACAGTAGCACCGTCTTGGGAAGCCTTTCAAGGATAATGTCCCGCACGTTCTGCGAGCCGCTGTCGCTTGTCAGAAAGTTCGACTTGCCAAGGTCCAGCACCATCACCTTGAGCACAGTGTTGGTAAAGCGTTTTGGGTAGTACCATGGCTCGTCAAGCCCGAGGTTCTTGGTTTGGCGCGCGATCTCGTTTTCGATATATCTCTCACGCACTTCGGGGTTTGGGAACTTGATCCCTTTGTGGATAATGTCTTCAACTACATAGTACCTTACCGCGTCAAGGAGTATGCGGTCCATGGTCGGTCCAAGGAGGGCAATAGTAAGGACAAGCGTGGCAAAGAGCACCACTACCATGTTTATCGAGCGCTTTACTAGAAAGCGGCCAAAGCCACCCAACGATATATTCCTGCCTCCAATTAGAGTTATTTTTCTATTAATATCTGCTGGTGCTACTAATCCTGCTGTATGCGGCCCTGACAAGCCTGCCTGCAGCCATGGCGGAAGCGCTTGCTATCGAGAGGACAAAGAAAGATGTGCTTATCGATAGCAGCATTGTATCGCCAGCAGCCATGCCTATTGCAATAAGCACCACTGCGGCGGCCGCTGCCATCAGAGATATTTTTGAAACCATATAGAACCTGCCCTGCAGTCTGGAAGAGAGGGCCGCGGGCCATAGGTATACTGCTCCAATCATCGAGCTTGCAGTGGCACCGGCCATCATTGCCCCAGCCTCCCCTT
>JBDZWB010000082.1:0-6767 GCA_040255975.1 Nitrosopumilales archaeon | reverse complement strand
AATCCTTGCCCGTATCCCGCTTTTTGTCCGGCTCTTCAGCCTCGCCTTCTTCAAGCTCCCTGTCGATCCTTTCCTTCAGTGACATGAATCTGCTAAAGCGCGAGTTCCATGCAGAAAAGAACGCGCGCTCTTTGATGCCAATCGCCAGCCAGACTGCCGATAGGATTACTGTTATCACGATAAACGCAATTATTATCAGGCCCACAGCTGGCAGCCTGTTCAAGAGCACGCCGAGGAACGCAGGATGGATAGTGATCACTGCAGCCACGATTATTGCCAGTGGCGCCAGAATGAACGACGTGATTATCATGAACGTGAACATACTCTTTGTCGTGTTCAGGTGGAAGATCAGCTGATCCAACACCTCGAATATACTGTCTCTCTTTCGATCCGACATCAGATCAACGACTCCTTCTGTGCGTGCAGATAAAACACTTCGTTAACTTTGTTACCGGGCGTCACTTCTTCCCTGCATCCCTCCTTGGAAACATCTCTTCATACGGTTCCAAAATGTGGCGGCAGAACTGTCTCCCCTTTTCAGTCACGCGATATTTTATTATCTTCTTGTTCCCCCACGGCTCTTCAGACTTTTCAATGATGCCCTTGGCTTCCATGTCATCAAGTATGTCCTTGTGTTTCACCAAGTTTAGACCGCAGTAGCTTAGGAGCGACGTCTGGTTGAGCTCTCCGTACTCGGTCAGCTTTAGGATTATGTCCTTTCTTATGTAAACTCGGTCTCGGTATTCATGGGAAGACAAGCGCTGCTTTGACTTTTAGCATGGCACGGTCGGCATTAAGTTTTGCCTGTTACATGAAAAAGCCACTGTAGCGTGCCTTGCCGAGCACCCTGCCACTCTCTCGGTCCTTAAGTACAGTCGAGCCCACTGGTACTAGGCTGATTGGCTTTACCAGATGGAGTGTCCCATAAATATTTGCAAGGACGTATTCGTAGCGCCATAGAAGATATCCGTCTTCGTTGGTCATCAGGCTCTTTACAGAGACAGAGGGTTCCATCCTGCCGTCAGCGAGGAGGGCATTATCCTGCCATACTGGATATTTGGACCACTCGTTTTCCAGCGACTCAGGTCTGTTTTTGGTAAAAACGACAGATGGCCTATATACGATTATCATGCTAAATGCCACCATTCCAAGACCAAGGAAAAAATTCATGTTCGAACCTACGCTTACAGACATGGGCGTATAGTATGTCCAAGTGAATACACGGTCCTCAATTCCTTCAATTGTGTACTCTATTGTCTCAGGTTCATAGTATGGTAGCATAACGGAACTGTGCATCAGGACGATCCCAAGGGCGCATATTACCAAAGGGACGACCCCTCGCCACGCTATCGAAAGTGCTATGAATACAGCTGGTGCAACAGCTGCCAGTTGTAGTGCGATTGCAATATCTTGTGCGATGACATGAAAAGTAGATACAAAAAGGTGCATGAAAAAGAGAAGCATGATGCAGACAATGTCTATCGCAAGCAGCCTATGCGCGTTTCTCTGGAACCAGAAGTACGCCCTGCCGTGCAACTTACTGTTGTGTTGTGGAGCAGAAGATCCTGCTTCCATGATATTATAGAGTGCACCAGCTCATTAAGGATTTCTAGATCGCAACGTTTTTTGGGACTGCCTGCGAAGAGACATTAGTGCCGTTTGGATTTTTCAAAAAGAAGGAAAACGAAGCTGCCATACAACGTCCTGCGGTAGCAGCACCAGCGGCTGGTGCGCTTTCGATACATCAGGCTCAGGATCTGTTACACAATATTGAATCGGCAATGGTGCAGGAACTTGCAGCACGGCTGACCTCGCTGAAACAGTCTGCATCTTTATCCCTTCAATCCATTGGGACGCTTGCAAACGACATGGAACACGAAAAGCTGAAGCTTGAGGGATTGGAGCAGAGGTACAAGTCTGTGGCAGAGAACACGAAGAGGACTATCATATCATCGCTCAGGCGCGAGGCAGTAACAGAACTTCCACAGGTCCAGTCGGCAAATGATGCCAGAAAATTCAAGGAAAGATTTGAGGCGATGATGAATCGCTTTGGAGAGGTGAGCGGCTCGCACAGCAAAGTGATAAACGCGTTCATGAAAAAGCACGCCAGCAGGATGAAGGAAGAATTTGAAGCCCTGACGGAGGTTCTTAATGAAACGAGAACCGCAATATCTGACTTTGATCAAAGACGCACCCCGATCGTAAAATGTAATGGCATACTGAACACTGCGTCGCAAAAGATATCGTCCATCAGGGCTTCTGAAGCGTCAGTGCAAAATATCGAAAACGAAGTCAAAAGGGTTCAGACCGAGCTTGAAAGCTTGAAGAAAGAGCTTGAAACGCTCAGGGCTTCACCAGAATTCAGCCAGGTGCGAGCGATGGCACAAAAAGCGGCTGATGCAGAGACCCAGGTAGAGCAGTTTCACTCCCAGCTCATCGATCTTTTCTCTCACGTGTCGAGGGCTTTTACAAAGTATTCCTATGGTTTAACAAAGGAAACAGAGGCAAGACTGCAAATGATGTCTGGAGAGCCGTGGAAGATGTTTGAAGAAGCAGACATTTCGCCTTATGTCATACTGCTGCAGGATATTCGCAAGTCCATAGATTCAGGCAAGATCCAGCTAAAGGATTTCGACAAAGTGTTGCAGTACCTTGATGTGATAATAAGTTCCCTTCCTGAACTTCAAGATAAAGCACTGGCATTGAAGGTGCAGGCAGATTCCCTGAGACAGGGCAATGGCAACCTCGTGAGCAGGGCAAGTGAACTTGAAGATAAGATTATGCAGCACGAAGAAGAAGTCGCTAAAGGAATGCAGGAGGCAGAGCAGCAAAGGCGCCAGATTGCCGAAAAAAGTGGAGAGCTTGCATCCCATCTAAATGAGGCAAGCTCTATTCTCGAAGAGCTTGCCGGTCAAAAATATGTGCTTGAATACTAGCTTTCGTACGCCTCGTTTATGACCCTTTCAAACGTGGAGTAAGGGTGTGCTCCCCGCATCAATTGTGGTGTTTCTCCATCCACTAACACGATAAAGCTTGGAGTTGCGTCTAGGCCTACAGCCCTCGCAAGGTTATAGTTTGCACGAACTACATCAGTGTACTTGCCAGAGTCAAGGCAGTCAGAAAATTCGTCCAAGTTGGAAATACTGGCGTTCTCTGCAAACTTCTCAAGGCTTGCCCTCGTCACCCAACCCGTGTTCTCGCCATTCCAGTTGTTGTATACCTCGTCATGGTACTCCCAGTATTTTCCTTGGTCCGCTGCACAGTATGACGCCTCGGCCGCAAGCGATGACGCCCTGTCAGAATGGTCGTTTATCGGAAAGTCCTTGAACATAAACCTGACCATGCCAGTCTCCACATAATCGGCCATAAGTGGATCCTTGGTGCTTTGATGCCAGCGGTAGCACCACGTGCACTGGTAATCTCCAAACTCCACTATCGTGACCAGAGCGTCCCTGTTTCCAAGTGCGGGCGCGGCTGCTATCGTTGGTGACAGTAGCTGATTCATTATCCGCTCGTTCTGATCGGTAGCATTATTGTCTACAGGAGCCGCGCTGGTTGAAGACATGGCAAGTGCGGTCACGATGCCAGCTATAATAATGCCCCCAGCTATTGCTGCAATCAACAGTGTCTTGCTGACCATACCTCATCTCCAGAATATCGAGACGACTCCGAGCCCAGCGATGCAGAGTCCGCCATATGCCACAAAGTTGACTCCAAGAAAGGCTCCAAGAAGCGTCACACCAATGCCGCTTGCAATAGTAATGGCCTCACCGACCCTTCTCTGGCTCATATGGCGGCGCCTTCTCTGTTTGATCATCACTAAATGTGGAACCGGGTTGGTTTTATAAAATTACCTGCTGATCCAGTCTTCCAAGTTAGATGGTTCTTTGGGCTCATCCCCTTCGTCCACCTTTGCTAGTGTAATCTTCGCAGGTTTAGTCTCCTTTCTAACTTGCGGTTTATCTGCCACTCTGACTCTCTAGTCATGACATTCAGGGGAGAGTCTGTTCTTTATGATTACACGGGCTTTGGCACTACCACGACATCTTCCGCTTTAAAGTCCTCAATGAGGGACTTGCGAATAAGAGTTAGGGTTTCCTGTGCTTTTTCCAGCGTCAGGTTCCTGTCAAGTTCTACATGTACCTGTGCTGAAAAGTTGTGACCAAGGGGTCTGAGCAGGATCTTTTCCACTTTGATATTGAACTTGTTTTCGATATGGTTTGAGATCTGCTGCTGGAGCTCAGGATTCTTCACTCCATCTATCAGGACCAGAGTTGACTCTTTGAAGGCGGTGGCAGCCATGAAATAGATGTATATCGCAATAATGATGCTGCCCACAGCATCCATGTAGGGGATGCCAAAGTATCCAGCCACGATGCTAGCAAGGCCCACGAACGACGCCGAACCATCTTTGATCGAGTTTTTAGCATCAAGATTGAGCGAAACGAGGTTATATTTTCTTGCGACGCTGCGGACCTTGAAGGCCCGGTGCAGAGATACGCTGCCTGCGGCAGCCAAAGTCACCATAACTATCTCCACATTCTGCACAGGCACTGGGTTGATTATCCGTTCATATGCGTGGTATACAATAAAGGTGGCCAGCACCAGTATCACCACCGCCGCAATGAATGCTGACAGGCTCTCTATCTTTGCATAGCCAAAGTGAAAAAACCTGCTCTTTGGTTTTTGCAGCATTCGGATCCCGAACCACACTATGAACGATACCAGCGCATCTGCCATTGAATCTAGGCCGTCGGCAAAAAGCGTGAGGCTTCCAGTAAATGCAGACACCAGCACTTCGGCGATGCCAATCCCTACCAGTGTCCATATCGAGACCCAAGCCGCTTTTCTAGCCTCACTAAAGACTGCAGATTTATCCAAAAAGTGGTTGATTACAGAAATCTTTTCTTGACTAATTATACCTTTGTTAACAAGCGACTATGCCTGAGTGAGACGTTTTCTGACTGCGACACACACGTCGGCTGTGTGGAAAGGCTTTTGCAAAAAGCCGTTTTCCTCTATTGCCGGCAGCGCCTTCTTTAGATCCTCATCAACCTCAAACGCCGTCATGACAATAACCTTTATGTCTGGCCTTATCTTTCTGGCGCGATTTGCGAGTTCCGATCCACTCATACCCGGCATTTTGATGTCAGTCAGAATTAGTGAGTACAGTTGTGGGTTCTTGCGAAAGCGGTCTAGTGCCTCCGCAGGGTCGGTGAATGAATCAACAACATAGCCCCACTTTGCAAGTGACATTTCCACTATCCTCAAGATATCCGGCTCATCATCAATAGCTATTATTTGCACTTGCAAGCAAAGCTCTTCAATTGATCCCTCTCCAATTTATTTAAGGCTTGAGTATCCCCCCACCTGCCGAGAAATTATAAGATGGTGTCTTGCAATATGCAAGGTTTGCCAAAGACACAAGTGCTAACTGATCCCGACAAAATCGTGCAGGCGATCAGAAGATTCCAGTCTAACACAAGGACATTTTGGGGGGCTTGTGTTGATTCTTCGCTTCCCGAGTTTTCTGTCGGCAAGGTGAAGCAAGGGTACATAGACGCCAAAAACCGCGGCGTCAGGATATTGTACATAACTGAAATCACAAACGACAACCTGCGTCATTGTAAAGAGATAATGGAGTTTGCTGAGCTGCGTCATTTGGATGGTATCAAAGGAAACTTTGCAGTAAGTGACAGCGAGTATGTGGCTGGACAAAAGCGCGGCAAGATGCTCGCAAGCCTTGTGTTCAGCGATGTCAAGGAGCTCGTGGTACAGCAGCGCCACATCTTTGACACGCTATGGCAGCATGCTGCGCCTTCTAAAGAGAGGCTAGAAAGGTTCTGACCGCTGCTTGCCTACAGGCTCGCTGCTGACCTGCACAGCCTCACTTCCTTTTGACTTGGCATTACTGACAAGTGGGCGCGAAGTGATAGGTGCAATTATGCTCGTGACAAGGCCAATTGCAACTGCAATTGAAAAGAGCGTAGCATCGATGATGCCAGCGGTAAAGCCTATTGAGGCGATGACAAGTTCTATCATTCCCCTGCCATTCATGAGAAAACCTATCGTCAGGCTTATGTCACGGTCAAACTTAGCAATCCTAGCACCGATATAACCTGCCGCTATCTTGGTCGCTACAGCCACCCCCAAAAGCGCAAGAAAGAGCGGAATAGCACTTAAAAGTGACTGTACGTTGAACTCTATCCCAATGAGAGCAAAGAATATGGGAGCAAAGAACCCGAATGTGATTGCCGAAATGATCCCATACACTCTATTAAAGTTCTGTCGGCCGATCATCTCCTTGTATACAATCAACCCCGAAAAGAATGTGCCAATGACGAAATGAAGACCTATGTCCTGGGCTATGAGCGATATTGCTATTGTGGTTATAAGCAGTATCCCGAACGCGGCCTCCTTTGTCTGAAGCCTTTGAAAGAAAGGTTCAACCCTGTTTGGAAGCCAGCTGGCAGTCTTGCGGAATAGAATGTCAAACAAAAAGATGCCGCCTAGGAACGCTGCTATTTTTATTCCGGACGATGCAAGGTCGCCGAGATTCAGTTGGCCGCTCCCATCGTCTGCAGAGATCTGAAGGATTATTGAGAGCACGATGAGTGATAGGATGTCGTTCACCACTGCGGCTGTCATGACGGTATTGCCAAGCTTGCTGTTCAAGATGCCAAACTGCATCAACACCATGGCACTTACTGGCACCGCTGTGAGCGAAAGGAGCAGGCCCATGAAGAGCGATTGTAGGGTCGTAAGGC
>JBDZWB010000081.1:0-6781 GCA_040255975.1 Nitrosopumilales archaeon | reverse complement strand
TTCTTCCTCGATAAGAAGACTCATTTGATCAATAGATTAACACATCGAATAATAACAGATAGGATGAATCTTCGATAAGACCTGCTTAAAGGGAAATTCCAGTTGCAATATACTGCAACTATAAAAATTAAGGATCAGAAATAGTCTGTCAGTTTCATGTTCGCAGTTTCCCTTATCAGTCTTGGCAATTTTTTCCTTCCGTCAGAAGGCGTGCGGATGCCTACAATCATTTGCAGAAATTCGATTTCTTCGCTAGTAAGACCCAGATTTTCTGAGTACATCTGGTTGAAAGTAAATTTTTGCATGATGCGCTCTATGGCAGCAATTCTTCCGTATACTTTGCCACTATTGTCGCCAAGCACGCGGGCAAGCACGGTTTTTTGAATGCTAAATGGTCTGTTTGAAACAAGTCTGTCAAAGCTTGACTTCACCTCGAACTGGTCATCAATCCCAGTGTAACAGATGACGGTCGCAGGAAGAAACCGCAGGCTGGATGCCTTTCTTGAATGATTCTTGTCAAGAACAAGCACCGAACGCCCAAACACTAGAATTGCATCAAGTATTTGGTTTGGCAGGCGCTCATCTAGTGTGTCCTCGTCAGACTTGACTTCGACTGGATATAGTTGTATGCAGTCTATTCTACACTTTTCACTTTTTGCAAAACTCTTAAGGAGCTGAGTGCGCATAATGAGATTATTGTAATGAGCATGGCTGTTGTCTGGCTCTTTTGTTATTGCTGCTATCAAGAGGTCAAAGCTGCGTGAATGCGCTTCTTGGACGATCCTGACATCGGAAGTTGGAATAAAGTCGTTGTTCTTTATGTGGTTGGACCTAAGCGCATTACAAAAGAGCAGCTTGAGCTCCTTTTCGTTCATTACCTAGATTTTGCAGCTTGTCCTAATCTATCTTGTCCTGTTATTGCAAGCTTTTTTCATGGACTTTGCAAAGTCCTGCAAATCAGACAGCATTTTCTTGCCACGCAAGTTTGCAATTCTGTTAATGATTGCGCTGCCGACAATGATTGCATCTGCGCCAGCCCGTATCATGAACTGTACATGTGTAGGGGTGCTTATGCCAAATCCCACTGCCACAGGAATCTTGTCCACAGCCGCTTGTTTGACGTTTCGGATTGCATTTATGGTGTAATCTTCAAATGATTTGCGGGCGCCTGTTATGCCATAAACTGATACGAGATACAGAAATCCAGAGCTGCTATTCACGATTTTTTTGAGACGGTCATGAGAGGTGTTAGGAGATACTAGAAAGACTGTAGCTAGTCCAAGTTTTGAGGCTATCGCAGAGTATGCCTCCGCTTCTTCGACAGGCACATCTGGCAAGATAAATCCGTCGATCCCGCTTGCCTTTGCCTGCGACATGAATCTTTCAATGCCGTGGTGTACTAAGATATTAAAGTACGTCATTGCCAGTAATGGCAACTTGGGATATTTCTTGCGAACAGCCTTTGCGAGCTGTAGAGCATTCTCTGGCGTTACGCCGCGCTCTAGCGCGCTGTGTGACGCTTCCTGAATCGTTGGACCATCGGCTATAGGATCTGAAAATGGTATGCCTATCTCGATGATGTCGGCGCCGCCCTTTACCAGCGCATCTATCACCTTGTGCGAAGTGTCAATATCAGGATAGCCGGCAACAACATAACAGACAAATGCGCGCTCGCCACGCTCTGCCAGCTCGGCGAATTTTTCAGTAATTCTATTTTGCATTTTTCCTTTTCTTTTTCCCGCTATTGTGTTTGTCAAGATATTCCTGCACTACTTGGACATCCTTGTCTCCCCTTCCAGATAGTGTGACTACGATAATGTCGTCCTTGTCCATTTCCTTTGCAAGCCTCGTGGCGTATGAGATAGCGTGAGACGGCTCCAATGCTGGAATTATTCCTTCAAATCTTGAAAGCGTGAGAAAGCCTTCGACCGCCTCTCGGTCTGTAGAATCAGCGTATCTGGCGCGCTTTATGTCCTTCAGCATTGCATGCTCTGGTCCCACCCCGGGGTAGTCTAGTCCAGCAGAAATGCTGTGAGTTTCAATGACTTGACCGCATTCGTCCTGCAGGAGGTAGGTGAACATGCCATGCAGCACCCCTTCCGAGCCGGCGGCAAGTGTGGCAGAATGCTTGCCAGTTTTGATGCCTTCGCCTCCGGCCTCTACGCCGCAGAGCATGACGTCCGTGTCGTCAAGGAAGGGGTAGAACGAACCCATTGCGTTGCTTCCGCCGCCGACGCATGCAACTACGGCATCAGGCAGCCGGCCTTCTTTTTCCAGGATCTGTTGTTTTATTTCGTGGCCTATTACGCTCTGAAAGTCTCTCACCATCATAGGATATGGGTGAGGACCTACCACTGAGCCTATGAGATAATACGTAGTTTTGACGTTTGCAATCCAATCGCGGATAGCCTCGTTGATGGCATCTTTGAGCGTCTTGCTGCCAGATTCTACAGGATGCACCGTCGCGCCAAGCAGCTTCATTCTAAACACATTCAATTTCTGCCTCTCGACATCCTTTGCACCCATGTACACTTCGGCAGGCAGCCCAAGTGCAGCACATGCAAGCGCAGTTCCAACTCCATGCTGGCCGGCACCTGTTTCTGCGATAATCCTCTTTTTACCCATCTTTTTTGCCAGGAGTGCTTGACCGAGTGTGTTGTTTGTCTTGTGCGCGCCACCGTGCAAAAGATCCTCGCGTTTTAGATAGATCTTGGCGCCGCCGACGTGTTCTGTCAGGTTCTTTGCAAAGTAAAGAGGTGTCGGCCTGCCAGCATATTCAGCCAAATAGTAGGAAAGTTCTTTTTGAAAATCAGTGTCATTCCTGTACTTTTCATAGGCAGCTTCAAGCTCCTCGACCGCAGGCACCAGTGTCTCTGGTATATACTTGCCCCCATACTTGCCGAACTTGCCGCTTACAGGATAGCTGCCTAACAAGATCAAGTGCTCTAACAACCAAAAGGGGTATTAAGGGATTCGGAATACGACACATGGCTTGTTCAGACCCGCAGGATTTGTGATCAAGACAATGAGACGACCTGACATAGACATTGCAATCAGATGGGCCTCACTCGAGGGGTGGAACCCCGGCTTGAACGACGCAGAAGCATTCTACAATGCGGATCCGTCTGGCTTCTTTGGAGGCTTTGTTTCAGGGGTTCAGGTTGCATGTGTCTCTTCGATCGCATATGACAGCTCATTTGGATTCTTGGGACTATACATAGTCAAGCCCGGATACAGGGGCCGCGGTTTTGGGAAAAAAATCTGGGAAAAAGCGCTTGAATACCTCGGCGACAGGAATATTGGGCTTGACGGTGTCGTTTCAATGCAGGAAGACTATGAAAAATATGACTTCAGATTCGCTTATCGGAACCTGCGGTTTGAGGGTAGCCTCGCATCCTCTTCGAAGTATTCTGAAAATCTGGTCAACTTGAAGAATCTTGAAACAGGCAATAAGATTGCCGAATACGATAGTCAGATGTTTCCTGCTAGACGTGACAATTTCATCTCAAGATGGGTCAGGCAGAAGGGATCGAAGGCTCTTGGTTATTTGGTAGAAGACAAGCTTGTAGGATACGGAGTCCTACGCCCGTGTGTTACAGGCTTTAAGATTGGGCCGCTTTTTGCAGACAGCAGAGGAATCGCACAGGAATTGCTGTTTGGCTTGGCTAGCTACGCAGGCAGTGATAGGATTTACATCGATATTCCAGAACCAAACCAACTTGCCCTTGATCTTGTTAAAAGAAGCGGAATGAAAAAGATCTTTGAAACAGTGCGCATGTACAACAGGACCATTCCAAACTTGCCGCTAGATCGGATCTATGGTGTGACTACGCTGGAGCTCGGATGATCAGAGCGAATTGTAGAGTTCAGCCACCTTGGTGCCGACATCATCAGTCTCCATTATACTTGTCCCTACTAAAAATGCGTCCGCGCCGACTCTTCTCAGGTACTGTATGTCTGCAGGCTTTGAAATGCCGCTCTCGCTTATTATGAGGCTCTTGCCCTTATCTTGCTTTTTCAAAAGCCTCTCCGTATTTGCAATGTCCACCTGTAGGTTGTCAAGGTTGCGGTTGTTGATTCCGATAAGGCCATATTTTGCCTTGAGCGCTTCAGCAAACTCGTCCTCGCTGTGGACTTCGACTAGCACTTGCAGCCCCTTCTTTGTTGCGTATTCGGCAAGCTTTTCCATACTCCCCTCTGCCAAGTTTTTGTCAAAGACGGTCTTGATGAGCAGAATGCAGTCTGCGCCTACTTTTTTGCCAGCGTCGATTTGGACAGTGCTGACAGTGATGTCTTTCATTAGCAGAGGAACGTTCACCGCCTTTCTGATGGCCGCCAAGTATTCTACCGATCCTTCAAAAAGATAAGGTTGTGTCAGGACAGACAGCCCGATTGCCCCTGACTTGACCATCGTAGTTGCTATTTCAGTAGGAGATGATGACTTGCTCCGTATCTTGCCCTGTGAAGGCGAGGAGAACTTTATCTCAGTGATGAGTGGCGCGTGAGGACACGATATCACGGCCTTTCTGATGCTTATTGCATCGTGAGTGAATGAATGGTTTGTCTCATATGCCCCCTCGTCTATGGCCTTGAAAGAATTGTCCACAAGGTGCTTTATGCCAAAGTCGGTCTTGAGAAACTTGCTCATGCGGGTGCACTGACATGTTGGCATTGCCAGATATTAATATTCTATCTAGGCAGTGTGGATGCAATAGACGTGACATTTGACACAGAGGAACGTTGACATGACTCCTCGACAAATTTCACAATTGGAGCGGCTTCAGCATGGGCCCTCTGTCTGAAAGGATCGCTTATAGCAGCAGTAAATTTGCCTTCGAAACACCAGTTCTCGGCGTCATCAAGCATGCTATTGATGTACCACGTGCACTCCATGATCGCCCTGACAAGCCGAAAGTCACTTGTCTGTGCGAGAAGGCACTCTTCAACTGTATCCCCAAAGATACCACCATCCTCTTGTGAATTCATTGCAAGTTGCGGATCAGCTATGTTGAAAATCATTGTGGCGGTAGTAACAACCGATAGTATTGCCATAAAAGCGTCTGATACCAAGGAATACAATCGCTCTGAGGATATCTATTTACTCCACGGAATTGTTTGCCCAATACAGATTTCAGATTTTTTCATTATAACGGACTTATATGAAACTGGACAGGATTGCCATCATCAAATACTGCAGGTCTCAGACCCCTATTCAGGTATATATTGTCGAACCTGCGTATTTCACCTAGCTCCAATGTCTGAAAGCACAGTCTTCCGTGACCGATCAAAACTATCACCACGATACATGCCAGAAGAGCTGCCGCACCGGCAGACCCAGGTAGAACAAATAGTACATGTCTTTTCTGATGCAGCAAGGGATCCTGACAGGTTTCCTCTGACTGTACTGCAGGTAGTTGGGGTGGCGGGTATTGGCAAAACGTCTACTGTTATCAGGTCGTCAAAGATGCTCGAAGAGCAGTTCGCAAAAAACCGGCTGACATTAAAGACGGCATATATCAACCTGAAACTTCAGGGCGGCAACAAGTTTGCGATATACAGGTTTTTGCTTGAACGGATCGCGCCTGAGCTGCCTGCGCAGGGGCTAAGCGCAGAAGAGATGTTGCGCTATCTGTTAAGATACCTGCGGGACAATAAGCAGTACGCGCTCATCATCATGGACGAAATAGACTACCTAATAAAGACTAGCAAGGACACTGGCATCATTTATGATCTGACAAGGCTGAACGAGTTTGAGCCGGACAAGCCTTGCAATGTAAAAGGCGTGATATTCATTGCAAGGAGCACGGAATTTTACAGTAGGTTGGATCCGGCTGAGCTGAGCACACTTGGGCGTGTCCCCATGGAATTCCACCAATATACGATACAACAGGTCAGCGACATACTGGAAAGTCGATCAGCGCAGGCGTTCAACCCAAAGGCGATCGGCTCTGACGTCATTGACAAGGTTTCAAGCATCACCACTTCGTCGGAAGTGAACGGTGACGTGAGGTATGCCCTTGACCTTTTGCTGTACGCCGGCAACCTCGCAGAGTCGCAGGGGGCCGGCAGGGTAACACTTGACCACGTGCGCAAGGTGCACGGGCAGGTACACCCTTCTATAACTACCGAGGACATTGAGCAGTTGTCAAAGAACCACCTAATCAGCATGATGGCTCTTGTGCGTGCGCTTAAAGCCAAGAAAAAACCGTATGTCGAGCTCAAGGATGTACGATTGTATGCATCAGAGCTGGCTGAGCAGCTTGGCATGAAGAAAATGGATGTAGAAGACTACCTTGACGATCTGAAGGCAAGGAGGCTAGTAGACATCAAGTCTCTAAAAGAAATAGGATTACACAGTGTGTCGCTGACAGAACTAGAGCCAGTACTCATGAACAAGATCAAGGGAACAAAATAATGTCCAAATCATCCAAAGAGATTATAGAGACAGGCCTCGGTGGCATTGGCAAGATCAAGATAATCAAGGCGCTTGCAGAGGAGAACAAGCTCGCAACAGTCTATGTGCTTCACAAAAAGACTCATCTGAAGCGTGAAGATATCAAGAACAACCTTGATGACTTGGTAAGAATAGGCTGGGTCACGCAAAGCAAGTATGCGAATGTAATGTATGGTTTGAACCGCGAGAACAAGATGGTCAGCCGGCTGATAGACTTCTTTAACGAAGTTGGCTATACCGGCCAGTAAGGGCTTGTCTGTATTTTTAATACATACTAGAACTTAACATTACTCAAGCTGATAGTATTGCCAATGAAGCTCTATGTAT
>JBDZWB010000080.1:0-6801 GCA_040255975.1 Nitrosopumilales archaeon | reverse complement strand
CGTGCTTTCCATTTCTTCGTCCAGCAGCCTGCGGACTGCATTGGCCATGACGAGATACTGGGTGAATGTGGGAATCTTTTTTGTACTGTCCGGGCTGATGCCGACAGTCTTGTCGCCGATTGTGAGCATCCTCTTTTCGTCGGACCACACCGTGTTATCGGAACCTACCTTTGGAACGTTCAGAACCGGCATTGTCTGTTGGACCATGAGGTCGGTGCTGACATCCTTCATTATCTGCCTGATCTTTTTGATTACTTCTTGGTGGCGCTTGTCAGTTGTCGGCATTTACCTTCTTCCTCCCACCCTTTGTTGGTTTGTCCTCGATCACTGCGTCCAGAGTCGCCTGATTATTGTTTTGCTTGAGCGTCTCGGGAACCGCCTCCTTCTTGACCCTTGGCTTTGAGATCTTGCCTTTCTTCCTTGCAGCGTTGATGGCAATCTGTTCCCTGTCCGGCTTGATTTTTTCGCCGTCAATCTCTACTACCTCCTCATCCTCTTCGACCTCTTCTTTCAGGCGATCGCTTGTGATCTTGTCCTCCTTCTGCTTTTCTTCGGCGGCAGTAGGGGAGATCACCTGCTGCTCGAT
Source organism: Nitrosopumilales archaeon (assembly GCA_040255975.1). Classification (GTDB taxonomy): domain Archaea; phylum Thermoproteota; class Nitrososphaeria; order Nitrososphaerales; family Nitrososphaeraceae; genus Nitrososphaera. The sequence goes on along the minus strand of JBDZWB010000080.1, from coordinate 6,215 downwards.
CTTGACATGCTTTTCAGCAAGCTCGGTGAAAGCCTGCTCGAGCTTGCCCGCGTCAATCTTGATCGATTCGGATATCGCGCTGACCACCAGAGGGATGTAGTACTTGTAAAGGTTGAGCCTGCTTGCGGCCTCTTTCATGCGCAGCTCTTTTCTGATCTGCGCGCTCACCTTCCTGTACAGCTCTGACAGGCAAGACTTCATGTATCTCTTTAGCTCGCCTTCAGATGCGATGCTTTCCTTGCCTGCAGTCTTGTACGGTATCTTGGTCGAGCAGATGTGGAAGAATATGTGCAGGGGCAGCAGCTCGACCGCCCTGTCGGATTTTGCTTCGATGTTGGCAAACTGCTCCTTTGCCTCCTTTTTCGTGATGCCCATCTTGTTTATTTCGACCTCTGAAACGACTTCCCTGGCCACGTCGGACCCTTCGTCGTACAGCAGGGGAATCTTGTTTGCAAACCTGTAGAGCTTGAAGGAAGGAATGTCGCCGCCGTACGCGATGCCGCATTCCACTATGGTCGGCCTGTTGTTGATCACGCACGTGCGCGAAGAATAAGCAGTCAGCGACGGCTTTAGTATCTTGACTGTAATCTGGGGCTTCTGGACTTCCGAGCCGCCCTCCGCAGCCGGGACGGCGTCCTTTGTGGTGACTATGGTGTATTCAGAAGTCATGCCCGTGCTCAGGATCTCCTCGCCTATTGGGCTCAGGTGGTCGGTGTTTGCCTGCTGGAAGGGCGTGTGCTTGCATACCTTTACAATCTCTATGAGCTCGTTCTCCGAGTACTTATCGGCTGGCTTGTTTTCAACGCCGGCCTTGGCAATGATGTCCTTTGCCTTTTCGCTTGACATCTTTTGGAACGACGCAGACAGGATTCCCTGAAGCGTCGTCTTTTGGTTCATGAAATTCATTATGGCCTTCTTGAGCGTCTGGAGGTCCATGTCTGCCGGGTGGGGCAGCACCTCCTTTGCGGGCTGCGGCATCACCTCGGTCCTCCTGTCAAATATGACTCTGCCCTCGTCAGTCTCGTATTCGATGATGGCGTAAGGGTTGACGACGCTCGTCTGGCTGATGTACTCGTTTATCTTGTTCTTTATGTTGTTCCTTGTAATGGGCGATAGTTTTGCGTGAAGTATGGCCTCGACCCTGAAACCAGAGTCGCCGGCGATCCTGCTTTCCTCTCCCTTGACCTGTTTCTTGGCAAGCTGGATCGGCTTGTTTGTGCTGATGTCGGTCCTGAGCTCAAAGTAGTACTCGGATCCTTCATCCTGCGCCTTTGACCATACCTTGATCGGGTGGATCGTGTCCTTTGTTGAAAAGGCGGCAATCATCTTCAGGCCCACGCCAAAGAGGCCGCGCTGCTGCTTTTCGACATACTTGCCCGACGTCAGGAACGAGCATACTGCAACCGGGACCTTGTCGGACGGCACGCCAATCCCGTTGTCTTCACAGGTTATGGTCCAGAGATCGTTTGCCGGATCAAGCATCTTGAGCGACAGAGATATCTTGGGAAGGATGTGGCCGGTCTCGCAGGAGTCAAGCGAGTTTTCGATGAGCTCCCTTACCGCCATGTACAGTATGCGCTCGGTGGTAAAGCCTGCCAGGGCAGAGTTGTCGACAAAGAATTCCGATTCCGCCTTTTTGTCGTACCTGACCCTTCCCTTCGCCGGCTTTTGCTGCGCAGCTGCAACTTCGACAGTAGCCTTTTGCGTCAAAGACGGTGGGACTATTTCGCTAACTCAATTTAACTTTTTACGATAAAATTCTTGACTCAATAGACAAATCTAGTCTATCTGAGAGCCGTACGGAGTCGTCGAGTTTTTCAGCTCCTGTATCTTGCAGCTTTGAAACTCCACCAAGAGCCGCTTTTTGCCTTTTTGCACGACGATATAGTCAGAGCCGGATCCTACCACTGCGCCGTCGACAAGGTCTTTTAGCTGCGCCATGACAGCTGCTATATGCTGGCATGATTATATAATCTGTCAAGCCACAGGGCAGAGCAGGGTTTTAATAGCAATTGCCGGGAAGCCAAAAACAGTAAAAAATGTTTTTTCCTCTGTTGGGGCAGGCGGCCATATCATCATCTTCAGACCTGATGATTTCCATGATCGGAGTCGCTGCTGCGGTCCTTACCACTTCGAGCTTTTTGCCACAGATAATCAAGGCTTACCGGACAAAGAGCATGGAGGACGTGTCGAGGTACCTCATGAGCTTTTTTGCCACAGGCACCGTGCTCTGGATGGTATACGGCATATTCAAGGCCGACTTGGTGATAATAGGCGCAAACGCCACTGCGACTGCGTTTAACGTGATCCTGCTCTACATGAAGTTTGCATATCGGAAAAAGCCTGCAAAAATAGCCTAGTAGCCTAGCCTAGATGTCGCCGCCGTCATGCGTGAACTGGTAGGGGTTGCTGCGCTGATCGCGGTTTATCACCCCGATCGTGTTTCTGATGAGCTGGTACATGCTGTCATGGCACTGGCAGGCGCACATTTTTGTTATGGTGGAGGAAGAGTCGTCGACGGTTTCCTTGATTATCCCGCTGCACGCGCCGTGCTCGTTGTTGGTGCAGTCGTCCGACTTGGACACGCCTGATGATTCGATGGAACTGTATTTATGCTGAATGGAAATTATTAAATCGTTTTCAGCCCATTCTTTTCCATGGAGGTTTATTCTGAAAGCAGGCCGTGGGGCAGTTTTGAAAAGTTCCATGAAAACAAGCCCTGCACGGTAAAACTGATCAAAGTCAACGCCCACTCCCGGCTCAGCCTTCAGTACCACAACAGCAGGTCTGAATTCTGGAAGGTGCTCAAGGGGACCGCGGTGGTCGAGCTTGAGGGCAGGACGGTAATCCTCACAGAAGGGGAGACGCTTACGATCCCAAGACAGGCAAGGCACAGGCTGGGCGCGCTTGACAGCGACTGCATGGTGCTTGAAATCGCATACGGCAAGTTTGACGAAAGAGACATTGTGCGAATCGAAGACGACTATCAGCGGGTTGTGCCCAAGACCCGCGCGGCTGCCGCCTAGAGTGAGTTGATTGATATATCTCTGCCAGGCAAATAATTCTGACTTGGTTGAGCCAAAGATAATACTGATGAAGGGAAAGAGCGACGACGGCCTGTCCGTGAACCTTGCCAAAAAGAACATTGCGATAAACTCTAAAGAAGCCGGAGTACCGGTGCTGGAACTCACAAACGAGTACGGCAACTCGGTAAAATACGAAATCTCTGACAGCCACCGCTTTGACGGCCTTTTTGCGAACCTCTGGCAGTTTGTCAAGGACAGCCAGCACTAAGGCTATATAGGAAAGTGGAATAGCGGCAGTACACAGTGCAGCTTGTAGATACCTTCAAGGCAAGCCTGGACCCGTCACTCTTTCGACTTTACCGCAGATATCTCTACTCGCGCCACAAGGCAACGGACGAGCTTGCGCAGGCAGAAGTGGTGCATGAAAAGGCAAAGGAACGCCTGCTCAAGATGACTGACAAGTTCCGCCGCAACGCGTCACACTTTGATCCCGGCAGCCAGCTGGCAGTTACAATCGCCAATCATGAATTGAAGGGCCCTGTAGGAATCGCTGCAGGCTTTGACAAGAACTGCGACGTGCTGGAGCCAATGTCCTACGTCTTTGGCTTTCTCAACCCCGGAAGCGTGCTGAAAAACCCGCGCGCCGGCAACCCGCAGCGGCCCCGGAGCGACGGCACGGTCAGGATCGTCGTGGACGACGATCGGGAGGCAATAGTCAACGCCCAGGGCTACCCGCACAAGGGACTTGACTACACGGTCAGGAACCTGAAAAAATTCAGCGAAGGGCCAAGGGGGCACGCAAAAATCCTGCTCAACTTTTCCGGCATAACCGACACGTACACCGAAGACGCGGTGCTGGACTCGTGCAAAGAGATCCTTGTAAAGACAGCGCCGTATGTCGACTTTGGATTTGAAGAGAACAGGACGTCGCCAAACACCGACTTTAACAAGACGCTGCAGACGCCGGAATTTACAAAGAAAATGATCGACCTGATGAACGCGCACGCGCCAAACAAGATCAAGGCGTCCAAGATATCGCCGTATGGCCAGCTGCCGCCGTCAGACGAGGAGCGGGAGGCAAAGATCAAGTCGATCAGGGTGTTTTACGAAAACGGCGGCAATGTCGTCACGATAGGAAACACCCGGCCAATTGAAACCAAGTCGACCAGGGTTGCGAGGAATTTTGCAAGGGGAGTCGCCGGCGAGAGCGGCAGGCCGCTTTTCCCCTACATGCTTCGGCTGGTAGAGGACATGCACCGCGCGTTCCCTGACCTTGCGATAATCGCCTGCGGCGGAATATTTTCCGGCGAGGACGCGTGGAAGGCGTATGAAAAGGGGGCGACGCTTGTCTCGCTCTACACCGCGCTGACGTTCTATGGTTTTGGAATCGTGAGGGACATACACGACGTCCTGAAGAAAAGGCTGGGCAATGAAACCCTGCAGGACTTCATGGAAAAGCGAGACGCCAGCATACGCTAACGGATGGATTGGAAACCTTTAATTGCACCTGTCATCATTTTCTTGTAAATAGGGATTTAGAGCGTTGGGAAGGTCTCCTAAGGTTGTTCTTACAGCAGATCGCACCTTGATGTCCCCATACCGGGGTATATCTCTTGCATCCTTCTTTGGGTGCGCGCCGGCTCTCGACTTTAACAGGGATCACAGCTCATTCTGGTACTATGTCCTGCGCAACCAGGTCACTCCGAGAGTGCTCTTTGACTTTATCTGCAACCCTATTGACCACACCAACGGCTATGCGAACTATGCGCCCTACGGCCTCCGAAAGGTCGAGGCCGCGCTCTTGAGGGACGGCTACAGCCGCGAAGACGTGGTAGTGGCGCACCCCGATCACATTGAAAAGTTCATCGGCCCAGAGACCCAGGTTGTCGGAACATACGAGATGGATCCGCTTGGCATGGGCCCTGTCACCATGACATTTACCTACGGACGCAAGAACATGTCTTATGACGAGTTTTACAACCGCGACCTGCACCACAGGATAAACGCCGCCAAGGCGAGGACCGGCAGCAAGGCCAAGGTGGTGGCCGGCGCCTCAGGCACCTGGCAGTACAACTATGACCCCGCCAAGATTGAGGAGTACAACCTTTACGGCATCGTGGAAGGCGAGCTGGGAGGCATCGGCCCCGAGATCGACGGCGCGGCGGGCCCGTTCTTTGACGCCCTCATTGCCGGCGAGTTTGACACTGCAAACCCTTTCAAGAAGAGCCAGTTCAAGGTAGAGATCAAAGAGTTTGTGAGGAACGAGAGGACGCTCCACGGCAGGTTCATCCACTACTGGAACGAGCCGTCCATAGACGAGATTCCAAACATTGTCAACCCAAGCATGCACGGCATGATAGAGGTCATGCGCGGCTGCGGCAGGGGATGCAAGTTCTGCGACGTGACCCTCAGGCCGCTGCGCTACTACCCGGTCGAGAAGGTGCAGAAGGAGATAGAGATCAACATGAAGTACGGCGGGCTAAAGAACGCGTGGGTACACAGCGACGACATTTTCGTCTACGGCCTCAACCCGAGGACCACCAAGAACATGCAGCCAAACAGGGAGGCGATCGAGGAGCTCTTCAAGGGCATCATGGCCACCGGCATCGAGCACACAAACCCGACGCACGGAACCCTCGCAGGCGCGATAGCAGACGAGCGCCTCATTCCCAACGTTTCAAAGATAATCAAGTCCGGCCCCGACAACCACATCGGCATCCAGTGCGGCTTTGAGACTGGCAGCATCAGGCTCATCGGCAAGTATGCCGACAGGAAACTTGCTCCTTACCGCCCGAACGAATGGCACTGGGTGGTCAAGGAGGGCATCAAGGTGCTCAACGAGAACTATTGGGTGCCCGCGTTCACGCTTATCATGGGTCTTGACAACGACGAGACGCCGGAGGACAGCTGGGAGACAATCCAGCTGATCCACGAGGTCGAGACAGAGCAGCCGGACAGCAAGTTTACGGCGACTCCTCTCACGTTCGTGCCAATCGGCCTTCTCGAAAAGTCGGACTTTTACGACATTGGCAACACCATGGATCCTGCAAAGCTGGGCGTCATGTACAAGACATGGCAGCACAACTTCAAGTACGGCATCCAAAAGTTCATGGGCAAGGTGGGCCGCGACAACCCGATAAAGAACTGGTTCTTCACCCAGCTCGCATCGACGCTTGGAGGCGTGCCGCT
>JBDZWB010000079.1:0-6939 GCA_040255975.1 Nitrosopumilales archaeon | reverse complement strand
TGAGGCCGTAGGCGATGAGTGGAGCGGTTATCTGGACAACTACGCGCAACAGGTTGTCGTCCCCTACCACCGGTATCGTCCTTGCGAACAGAATCCCCATCTGGGTAAACTCGACTGCCGACGTTGAAACGACAAGGCTAGGCTCGACATAATAATACGGATATTTCAGGCCGGATGCTTCTTCTACTCTCTTGATGCCCTCTAGGACCAGTGGGAACCTTTCGATTACAAGGTCGTAGGTTTTTTGCGTGATCTGTCCTGATCTGAACGCGTCGTGGACCTTGTAGAGCGGGTCAAAGCTGCTCATCTGCTGTTGCTGCTCTCAGATTGCCCCTCTGAAACAAAAATGTTACTGAAGCAACACGTCAAGAACATCGAACGTGACGCATTCGCACTTGGCGCCAATGATCTCGGAAACGTTTGGCTTCATGTATTCTTCGCCGCCGACAAATTGCTTTATCATCAGGCCGCCATCAGCTACTATTGTAAGCGCAAACTGGTTGTCGTCGATTCTGCGACTGCGCGCTGAATGGATCTTTTTGGTCGCAGTCTTGTACCTGTTTTCAAAGCTCACATATGCACCGGACAATGTGTCGAGTTTCTTGACATCCTCTTTTGCAATCGGCCTGTCGCATTTCACGTGGATTTTCGTCTTGACCATGAAGCGGGGCTGAAGCTCTGGCTCTTCTTTTATGATAGACACGGCGGCCTGCACGCCGGATTTCCTGATCTGTTTCCTCTTTAGCCTCCTTTTCTTTGGGTTAAAGACGCGTGCATAGAAAGGCCGGCCACTCCCAAGCACAAGGCTGCTCTGGTCTTCACTTCCGATCCAAGAGAATTTTGGCGTCTGCCCGCCGGTCATTTCGATCAAGCCCTTTGCAATCACACCTTCTATGCTGTCAAAGCCAGACAGGCCTGAATATCCGCAGGAATCGCAGCCCTTGCCTTCGCAGTTTGGACACCTGTCCTGTTTTTGCGGGATGCCGCGGACTTTTTTGACGTACCTGCCGGCGACTACAAGCGGCCTCGACTTGGTTGCAATGTCTATGTTGTTTTCCTTGTCTATTGTCAGGTTTACAGTGATGTCGGGCTTCATGTATTCTGCCCTTTTTTTCAAGAGCCGGGCAAGCCGAATTCCAAGCTCGCGGGTCAGCTGGTTCTTGGCGCTTTCTTTGCCACGTATTTTCAGCCTGGCCCTGAGCGCGTCCTCGCGCTCGTATATCCGGGTTGGAAGGGTCGCGCCGATGAGAAAGGTCTCAAACTCGTAGCCCTTGACAGAACTTGCTATCTTTTCTGCAATCGCGTCAAGGTCGTCCATCAGGCCGCGGCAGATGTAGCATTCACCGCCCGGCTTTGTACCCGTGCCGCCATCATGCCTTTCAGAACACCGCTTGCAGAGTTTGTATTGCTTTAGCAAAATGGCCCGGGCATCAGCCAAGACCAAATCTCCTCAAGAGCCCCTGCATTTGCCTTCCCTTGGACTGCTTCATCATTGTCTTTGAGTCGTTGTACTGCTTGATCATGGCCTTGATCTCGGATTGAGGCACGCCGCTGCCCCTTTCGATGCGCTTCCTTCTCGAATCGTTAATGATGTCAGGGTCTTTCTTTTCTTCCTTTGTCATCGACTGGATGATAAATCGCCACCTTTCCATCCTGACCTGCATTGCGTCCAACTGGTCCTCTTTGACCATGCCGGATAGCCCCGGCAGGTTCTCTATCACGTTTCTAAAGCCCATCTTGCTCACCTGCTCCATCTGGGCGTAAAAGTCCTCTATCGTCATCTTGCCGCTCATCAGGCGCTTTACCTGGTTTTCATCTGCCTGGAGCTCCAAGCCCCTTGCCATCTCCAAGAGTGCCTTGATGTCTCCCATTCCAAGCAGCCTGCCGACAAATCCTGTCGGCGAAAACTGCTCTAGGTCGTCCATGCGCTCGCCAGTGCCAATGAACATTACCTTTGCGCCTGTCGCCGCAGATGCGGCCAGCGCGCCGCCTCCCTTGGCGGTGCCGTCCAGCTTTGTGAGCACGATGCCTCCGACAGGGGCAGCCTTGTGGAACGCCTCGGCCTGTTTGAATGCGCCTTGTCCTATGGTACCGTCGATGACAAGCAGCACAAGGTCAGGAGTGGCGACCTTGTACATGTCGGTCATTTCTTGCAGCAAGCCTTCTTCCTCCTTGTGCCTCCCTGCAGTGTCGATTATCACAACGTCCAAATTTTGATCTTTAAAGTGCGCTAGGCCGTTCCTTGCTATTGCAACTGCATCCTTGTTTTCCTCCTCACCATAGACCTCGACATTGATCTTGCTGCAGTTCATTTTCAGCTGCGTCAGCGCGCCGGGGCGCCACGTGTCTGCTCCCACGACTCCGACCCTGTATCCGTGCTTTGTGAGCCACCTTGCCAGCTTGGCTGTGACCGTGGTCTTGCCGCTGCCCTGTATGCCGAGCATTAGGACGACGTTCTGCTTGCCGGGGTTAAAGAACGAGGTCGCAAGCGCGCGCTCGTCCTCCTTTGCCTTGTCTATTGTCTGTATGACTTCGCCAGAGTAGCCGAGCATCTTGGCCAGCTCGCCGTACAAAATAGTGACAATGTGATCCTTCCTTGAAAGCCCCTTTGGAGGCTGTTCCTGCAGCGCCCTCTGCTTGAGGTTCTGGGTGATGGAAAGCACCAGCCTCACGTTGACGTCTGACTGCAAGAGCGCACGCTGGACATCCTTACAGAGCGAATCTATGAGTTCCTCGTTGATGTCAGAAGCCCCGACTATTTTCTTCAGGGCTCCCCTGAGGCCTTCGCGGAGATTGTCAAACATTTACCTTTACTTCTTTACTAATGACACGTCCTGTATTTCAAATATTCCCCTCTGGCCGTCCCAGTGGGTTTTGGCAGCGTTCACCTTCAACTTTTTGCTGTACAGTGGGCAGTCGATCACAAGCGTCTCGGCCTCGCCTCCCTCAAACGTGAGGTTAAAGCCATGCTTTTTGGACAATGCTGCCAGTTTGGCCAGAGATGCCTTGTTGATCTGCTTGCCAAGCCATTCTTTGTCAAGGCCCATGGTCGACACTCCGACTATTATTACCTTGAAGCCGCGGCTGACAAGTTCGTTCATGTATTTCACCGGCTCGACGTTCCACAGAGGGGCAATTGCGGCAAGTCCCTGGCGGCTGCATACTTCTTCAAACGCCCGCTTTTGAAAGTTGCTTGAAATGCCGCCATAGACTACTCCCTGGATTCCATAGCGGGCCTTTGCCTGCGCCATCGCCTCTTCCAGGGCCTTCATTTCGTCCTCCTTTGAATTGCTCTTTATTGCAAATTCCACCGTAGGGATCTGCATAGCTTCTGCAAGGTGTCTTGTCACCCAGCTGTTTGGATAGTGAAACAGCATGCTGTCGTCTGCCGCAGGATGCATGGTAATGAGGCAGGCGATCTGGTGTTTCATTTCCTGTACACGGAATACCGCAAATGTGCTGTCCTTGCCCCCTGAAAAGAGCACCGCCAGCCTCACGGCGAAACTGGCAATTGCGCTCAATATTAACTTCGTGCGAATAGTGGCTAACTGTTTATATTTCCAGCGCGACAACCTGCAGCTGCAAGTTGACCGTGCTACTTGAGGCAAAGAACCTCAGAAAGTATTTCCTAGTCAAGAAAAGCCTCCGCCAGCTTTTGCAGCGCACACCCGGCGAGGACTTTGTCAAGGCGGTTGACGATGTCAGCTTTGTGCTGGAGAAAGGCAAGGTGCTTGTGCTGGCAGGCGAATCGGGGTCTGGCAAGACCACCGTCGCAAGGCTGGTCATGCGGGCGGCCGACCCGGACAGCGGCTCGGTAATATTCGAAGGTCAGGATGTCACGCGATTCACCGGCAGCCAGCTGAAGGATTTTCGTACCAAGGTCCACATGGTCTACCAGGACCCGTACTCATCGCTCAATCCTCGTATGAAGATACTGGATATTGTGATGGAGCCGGTCAACATCCACGACAAGACAAGTTCGAAGGCACAGAAAATAGAAAAGGCCTACGCGGCGCTACGCGAAGTCCGGCTGGAGCCGGAAGAGATCGCTGGAAGGCTGCCGCACATGCTGTCTGGCGGGCAGAGGCAGAGGGTCGCAATAGCAAGGGCGCTTGTTCTCCGTCCACGGCTCATAGTCGCAGACGAACCTGTCTCGATGCTAGACGTATCGGTAAGGGGCGAAATACTGGACCTGATGCAGGATCTGAAGAAAAGATTCGACATATCCTACATTTACATAACACACGACCTGTCAACTGCACGCTATGTGGGCGACGACCTTGCGGTCATGAAGGCGGGAAAGATAGTAGAGATAGGTCCTATAGACAGGGTTCTGTCAGATCCATATCATCCTTATACCAAGGATCTTATCTCGGCAATACCTGAGCCCCCTGTATGAGGCGTCCAGCTTCACTGAAAAATATATTAGCATCAGATTTGACACTCTCAACAGTGCATAAAGCACCTATACTTGCTTCTGGGATAATCGTCCTCCTGCTTTTGTCTACCGTGCCTGCATTCAGCCAGGCTGGTGAAAAGGGCCCGTACGTTGATCAGGTGCAGTTTATCGAGCGCCAAAGTGAAGACCTTGCGTTGCAGGAGGTCAGGTCAGGCGAACTTGACATGTACTATTACAAGATTCCCCTTGAAGCTGCGGACGACGCCAAGAACGACCCGCGGCTAAATGTCTACGACAGGACTGCCGGCTCGATGGGACTCTTTGTCAATCCGGCACCCGCGGCAAATGACAACGTCCTAAACCCGTTCCAGTTCCGCGAAGTCCGTTATGCGCTCAACTATCTGGTAGACCGCGATTTTGTGGTTGACGAAATCCTCAAAGGCTATGGAAGCCCGATGGTCGATCCGTTTGGCATCTATTCTCCTGAATATTTGCTCGTGATAGACATTGTCGAGTCGTTTGGTTTCAGGTACAACCCCCAGCTTGCAGACAGCATGATAACCGAAGCTCTTACCGGTGCAGGTGCTACAAAAGAGAATGGCAAGTGGATGTACAACGGCAGCCCTGTTGTAGTCAGAATTATGATCAGGCAGGACGACCTGCCAAGGGAATCGATGGGCGAATCTATTGCTTCAAAACTCGAAGACGTCGGCTTTACGGTCCAGAGAGAGTACGGCGACTTGAACAAGGCCAATACAGTCGTGTACGGCTCCGATCCTGCGGACCTCAAATGGCACATCTATACGGAAGGATTTGCCGGAACTTCTGTTTTCGTAAAATACAACCCGCTTACGGTCGGCCAGATGTATGCGCCGTGGTACGGCAGGATGCCCGGATCGCAGAACCCTGCATTCTGGAATTACCAGAATTCCACACTGGACGAAATTACTCAGAAAATATTCTTTTTCAACTTTACATCAGAGAACGAAAGGAACGATCTGGTGAGGCAGGCCGTGCAAGCGGGACTGCAGGAATCTGTCAGGATCTTTGTTGCACAAAAGACCGACCCGTTTGCAGCATCTTCCAATGTCCCAGGTTTGGTCAATGACTTTGGGGCAGGAATAACGAGCAAGTACTCGCTGCTAAACACCCGGCCCACTGATGGCAATTCATTACAGGTCGGTGTAAAGTTCATCCACCAAGGGTCGTGGAACGGCATTGGCGGGCTGAGCGATGCATACAGCAGGGACATCTACTACTCTATAGTAGACACCGCCACTTTCAGGCATCCGTATACAGGGGAGATAATACCGCAGAGGGCGGAATGGACCTCTGTGGAAACCGAAGGGCCGACAGGCAAGCTCGCAGTCGCTCAAGATGCTCTCATATGGGATCCGGCCACGCAGGAATGGAAGCAGGTTGGAGAAAGCCAAGCATTAAGCAAGGTCACGTTCAGGCTGCTGTATTCAAACTGGCACCACGGCATCCCGATGGACAGATCTGATCTGATGTATGTGCAATACTTTTTGTTTGAATGGGGCACCAATTCTGGTCCAGATGATGTGACAGTCGATCCTGAATACACGTCGCAGGCACAGGCAGCAATCCCACTTTTGAAAGGAGTCAGGTTTACTGCGCCGGACATGGTCGAATCCTATGTCGACCAGTGGCATTATGACGAAAATGAAATTGCAGACTCGGCCGCGATCTGGGCCTCAGAACCGTGGGAGATAACCGCCGCCACTGAAAGGCTGGTAAAGTCAGGCGAGTTTGCCTATTCGCGCAGCCAGGCTACTGCGAGAGACGCCAAGTGGCTGGACCCGATACTGCCAGATCACGCAAACGCGATCAGAGCAGAGCTGCAAAAGATGAAAAGCGAAAACTATGTCCCTCCTGCACTGCAGGGCATTGTGACCGCAGAGGACGCGGCTAGGCGCTATGATGCAAGCATTGCCTGGATTGCGCAGCACCGCAATGCAATAATCAGCAACGGTGCGTTCTACCTTGATAGCTACAATGTGGCGGGCAATGTTATCACTATCAGGGCATTCAGGGACAACACGTATCCGTTTGAAGTCGGTCACTTTGCAGAATACGAGACGCCCCGGCTGGCAGACATTACGTCAGTCAACGCCGGGCCGATAACAATTGGCCAGCCAGCTTCAATGACAGTCAGCGTAGAAGTTGAAGGCCAGCCGAGCAGCAATGCAACAGTAGACTATTTCATTTTTGACAAGGACGGCAAGATTGCAATCAGGGGCAGCGCCGAGCCTTCCAGTAGCACTGGCGAGTTTAGTATCAACATATCGGGAGAAGAGACATCCGTGCTCTCTGCAGGTCCAAGCCGACTACGCGTATTTGCAAGCAGCAACGACGCACTGCGCCCTGATATAACTGAAAACACCATTCTTGCAACCTCAATTACTGGCGGCGGCCAGACTCAAAACCAATCAGGAGGCCAGCAGCAACAAGAGCAGCAACAAGAGCAGCAGCCATCCGGCTGCCTTATCGCAACTGCCGCATTTGGCTCAGAACTCACA
>JBDZWB010000257.1:0-1871 GCA_040255975.1 Nitrosopumilales archaeon | reverse complement strand
CTTCGTCGTCGGTAGGAATGGCCTCATAGGCAGTCATCATGCATATATTGACTGCAGGGTCGAGCTGTTTTACTTTCCTATAAAATTCGTAGCCGTTCATTTCAGGCATAAGATAGTCAAACAGTATGAGGTCATACTTGTCTGGCTTGATGCTGGCAAGTGCCTCAATAGGATTTGTGTATGCGTCAACATCGTAATAGTCGCTCAACATCATCTGAAGGACAAAGGTGATGTCCTGCTCATCATCCAGAATAAGTATGCTTTTTTTGTCCTTCATTTCCTCTGCCACAGAAGTCAATAAACGGCCAAAAATAAGTATAGCGCGGTAATTACATCGTTGTATGACAAATTCTTTACAAGCATTCAACATCGGTTAAATAGCCATTTTGTGCAGCAAGAATGTGGCAGTCGACGACTATCCCGTAGTGCCAGGTCAAGAGGGGATCAAGCTAAAGACCGAAAAGATGGTCGCTGATCGCCTGTACCACTGCATCTATGACAACAAGGTCTTCCTGTTCTACAAGGATGAAGATGGTCTTCTCCACGGCTACGAAGTAGAAAATCCGGACGCGGTAAAAGAAATTGCGGCAAACCCTTCAGAAATAGAAAGCATACTCAGGAAGTACGCAGATCAGGCCAACCAGAACGACCCAGAATAAACGTTATATTCCACCATGCTGAATAATCTCGCACCATGTCTACAAACACTGCAAATGCCGCAAATACCAACACATCGAGGCCCAACAAGCCAAGTAACGAGATATTTATCGGGAAAAAGCCGCTCATGACATATGTCACTGCAACACTTGTGCAGCTGGCAAACGAACCGACAGTGGTGATAAAAGCCAGAGGAAAGAGCATCACAAGAGCGGTAGACGTGGCCCAGATCATTGTCAAGCGCATGGACACGCTTGGATACAAGATCGGACCAATCAAGCTGGGCTCCGAAACCGTTCAGTCGGAGGACGGTAAGACGAGAAACGTCTCAACGATTGATGTCCCGATTTCTCGTGCAAAGTAATAGCAAGCAGCGCAAGTTCTGTTTTGCTATACACTAGACTTTTTCTTGCAAGTCAGATCGATTGAAGAATGAACGATATCCCATAGTACGCCAAGACAGCGGCTAGCCCGACAAGCAATATGGGATAGTATTTCGACTTAAGCATCGAGCTTCCCTTTGACGCAAGATAGGCGGTGCCGGCGAGCCATGCATAGTCCATCCATATATGCAGTCCAAAGAGCAAGAGTATACCTAGAGCAAGTCCAAATTCCGCAGAATCTGCCACCAGCTTTAGCCCGACCGTAAACCACCAGAGGAGAAAGAAGGGATTGAGTGCAGACAGCGCGACACCGGCGACGAACGGACCTTTTTTATTCGCCATTGCCGCAGGCGCAGTCTTATTCTTTTTTCTTACCACTTCAGCGATCTGCAGGCCCGCAAAACCCAGTATGCCAATGCCTCCAATCAGCCCTATCGTCCCAGCTGACTGCGCTGCCGCTGCCGAAGTAAAGAGACCCGCAGCAAGAAGCACGATCAAGGGCAGTTCAACCACAGTATGTCCGTACGCGACCTTTAGGCCTGCCTTGGCTCCCTGTTTCGTGCCATAGAGCATGTTTGCGAAAAAGAGCGGCCCGGGTGCAAGCACTCCTGATGCCGAAATTGCAATCACCTGCACCCCGAAGTCAAACAGCTCCATCCAGAGCTGCAGCAACAAGATGATTGTGAAAAATGTTTGCATCACAGAATCGCTTAATAGAACGAACGCTCCAAACATGGAGCAATGGTGGATACTATACGCACCATCAAGCTCTTGGGCAAATGGTCTGCAAACAGGGCCATAGGGAGAAGGCGGCCGGTAATCGCAGTCTTT
>JBDZWB010000078.1:0-7054 GCA_040255975.1 Nitrosopumilales archaeon | reverse complement strand
ACATTGCGCCGCTGCACGATGTTTATCTTTGTTCCAAGTGAGCCGAAAAAGTGCGCCAGTTCTGTGGCAATATATCCGCCGCCGATTATCGTCAGCACCCGCGGTTGTTTTTTTAGCCGAAGCGCTTCATCGCTTGTCAAAAAGCCCGTTCCTTCGAGCCCAGCTATCTTGGGTATCGCGGGGCGCGTACCGGATGCTATCAGGATCTTGTCTGCCTTGATAGTTTCGCTTCCCACAGAGAGGGTCTTTTCACCCACGAACGAGCACTTTGCTGGAAACAGCTTTGGATTGTCAATCTCTGAAAAGGCCTTCCTGATCCCGTCAGAGTCTGAATCTATGATATGATTAGTCCTGCTGACTATTTTTTCAAAATCCACTGAAAACCCGTTGTTCACATTGATTCCAAACTGCGCCGCGCCCTTGATTGTCTCTGCAACATCGGCGCTGTGTATCAACAGCTTTGAAGGTATGCAGCCGCGGTTGAGGCATGTGCCGCCCATCCTGTCCTTTTCGATAACCGCGACGCGCAGGCCTTCCTGCGCCGCGGCGTTTGCCACGTCAAGTCCAGAGCCGCTTCCAATGACTATGAGGTCGAACTCCTGCATAAACCCATATCAATGATATTTTAGATAAACGTGATGCTGTCAAAGATATATTAGCAAGTAACTGGTAATGGTTTTTTCATAAGCGGAGGCTTGGAGAAAAAGCTTGTCATCATCGCCATCCCATGATTTCAAAGGGATGCTGGAAACAATGCTCAGGCAAAAGCCCGAGCTCACGCCCGAGCAGGTAAGGGACATGATAGACGAAAAAAAGCGCAAGGTGGGCGCAGGCTACCTTACCGATCAGGGCGCGCTGTTTCTGGTTGCAGCCGATCTCGGGATATCGTTTGAAAACATCCCAAAGACCCAGTCAGAACTCAAGGACATCTATGTAGGGGCAAAAGAAGTGACGGTCATTGGCAGGATAATGAACGTCTACCCAGTGCACACTTTTACAAAGAGGGAGAGCAACGAGCAGGCGGCAACCCGGACACTCGTAGTCTATGACAAGGACGCAAGGGTAAAGGTGAAGCTTTGGGACAAGCAGGTCGCAGTTCCTGATGAGATGGGACTGCAAGTGGGAGACGTGATAAAAATAATCAAGGGCTATGTGAGGGCTGGGCTTGACGGCAAGCCCGTAATCAACTTGGGCAGTTACAGCGCAATCGAGACGGTGCAGGACGACCCATCCATCCCAAACATCGATTCGCTTGCTACCACAGTTGACGCAGTGAACGGGCCGCAAGACAGTGCCGTCATCACAGGCACTATTGCAAGCAACCCCAGGATAAGCGAATTTGTCAATGTCAGGGGCGAGGCCAGCAAGTCTCTCCAGCTGCAGGTATCAAATGATTCCGCCAGCAGAACGCTTCGCGCCGTGATCTGGAACGTGGACGAAACGAGGCTGCCAAAGGTCTTCAAGCCGGGCGCCAAGGTGCGCATGATAGGCGTGCGGGTAAAGCAGGGTAACCCCCAGTACGGCAACGGCGACTTTGAGATCCACGGTGATGAAGGTACGATACTGCAGTTCTCTGAAACTCAGGAAGATGTCGAGGTTATGCCGCTCAGGATCGTTTCCGTGGGCGAGGAAACCGGCAGGGGCAGCTTTCTCTGCCTTGCAGCAGACAGAGCAGGCAGAGCGCTCGTTTTAACAATTGACAACTCTCTTGCAAGCTCTGATCAGATGAGCGCTGGCACAATGATCGAGTGCGTCCCTTCCAGAATTTTCGGAAGTTCCGTCGTGCTGTCAAAGGACGATTCATACATCAGGGTTACAGACGACGACAAGTCGTTTCCGAAACTTGCAAAGTTTGAGAAAAAGATCAAGGACATCCAGGCATCACAGGACCCTTGCATCGTTGAGGCCATCGTACTGCAAGCGCCCGAGACTGCAGAGGTCAACACAAAGACCGGCGAAACAGTGCCAGTCACGTCAACTCTGCTGGGAGACGACACCGGCGAGGTCAGGCTGGTCGGCTGGCGCAACCAGAGCGCCGGAGTCAACAAGCTGAACGTTGGAGATAGGATCAGGCTCGCAGGAGTTACTGCAGCTGCTGGCCGCGAAGGCAAGGTTGAGCTGACCCTTCGTCCTTATTCGTCGGTGACAAAGCTAAGCTAATTAGGCGTCAGGCATTCTTTCCCATATTGGCAAGATCAGCTGAGCGCATTGCACAGCAGGCAAGCGAACTGAAAGCAATGGTTCGCAGCCATTCTTCTAGGACCGACGAAAACTTCAAGGTCGGAGTCGAAATTGAGATTTGCCTGATAGACGCCAAGGGCAATCCAGTCAATGCCAAGCCTGCGATCGAGCGGCTCCGGAAATACCATGACATAGACTATGAATACGGAAAATGTCAGATGGAATACAAGACCGAGCCTGTCTCCTTTGATAGGCTAATCCGGCTCAATTCACAGTTTGAGGAATTTATAGAGCATCTGGACATGGTCGTAAACAAGGTATACCGGCGCGACGTCATCCCAGTGTTTCTTGGGGCAAACCCCTCTCCTCATGTCCTGAAAAACGGCCTGATAACAAAAAAGCCCCGCTACCTACAGCTTGCAAGGTGGCAGAAAAAGATGCATGATGTGGAGATCGACGGCCAAAAGATCAAGGCGCTTCACGCTGCGGCTGCCATTCAGGGCTTTCACCTGCACCTGCAGGGCAAGAACCCCAACTTTACGGCCCAAATGTTCAACCATATTTTGAACTTGATTCCTGCTGCGATTCTGCTTGGTGCCAACAGCAGGCTTTTTGCCGGCAGGGTGTATTCGATGCACGAACCCCGGATCTATCTGTACGACCAGACCGAGCAGCAGAATTCAGGCTTTCCGGGCATACCGAAATACCTTGACGGAGTGGAAGACTACATTGACTACATTGTGTCAAGAAAGCCCGTGATTGCAAAGGACTATTTCGGGCTCGTAAAAGAGAGGCACGACGATGCCCGAATCCGTTTGAACACTGGCTTTTACCGAGTAGAGACTAGGGTCATGTCTGTTCAGCCCACTCCAAGAACAATGATGGCGCTCATCGAGTTCTTTGCAGGCTATCTTCACCGGGCAATCCACGAGGAAAGGGCGCTGCGGCCGCTTGCGTCAGTAAGGGAGGAGCGCCAGGCAGTAGTCAGGTCGGGCTTTAACGCCAAGACGCACTTCAACATAATTGAAACAGTCAGAAACCAGCTAGATTACGCTAGGAAGGGGCTTGCGGATCTCGGGACAAAGCCTGATTTTTTGAATGTTCTTGAAAAAAGGCTTGAAAATAGGACGACTGCTGGCGAATATGTTGCAAAGCTGTGGCAGTCAAAACATAATGGCGATACGGAGCGCACGCTGCAGGAAGTAGCCTGGTATGTCTGGCAAAAGACAAAGATCAATAGCCCAATCGCCTAATCAGCCCAAAAGCCGCGTGTGATGACGTACTGCCTTTCGGCCTCATAGATACTCTTGTACGCCTGCTCTTCGTCGATATAGTTGCGCAGGATTCTAGCAGCGGTATCGGCACCAACCCCGTGGCCAGACAAGACAATGATCGCCTTCTTGCCAAAGTTGTTAACAAGCGATGCCACCTTCCATGCACGCTCGAACTTGTGGTTCTGTTCCGGAGTCAGCTTGCCGCCCGCAAGCCTGGTGCGAATTATCCTAGACATTTCGTCGTCAGACCAGAAAGTAGCAGTGATGAGGCGTGACCGGCAATACGGGCACAATATCTCTTCAGGGACGTCTTTTGTCTCCATTACTCGCTCCCACTTGCCGCAGCGGATGCAAACCAGCCGGTGCTTTGTCTTTTCCAAGCGCTCCTTCACCAATTCGATTACGCCTTTTTCTACGCTGAGCGGCATTGCGCCAGCCATCTTGCCGGAATGCTCTATTATCGTCTTTGCAAGGTCTGAAAATTCGCTTACCTCTAGCCAGTGGATCTTGATCCTTTTCTGCTTGATACCGTCGAGCACCTGCTGAGTCTGCTGTACGTCGTACTTGTCATGCACAAGCTCCCGTATCGACTCGGCGCTCACTGGCGTCTTTGAATACCTGTCGTAAATCATACGCGCCACTTTTTTGTCATAGACGGCTTCCCTGCTTATCATACCAAAGCGCTTGGCAACGGTCCAAACCTTCCAGTTGATGTTGTGAGTGCCAGTCAGAGCCGCAATTATCACTGGCTCGAGATCATAGACGTCGCTCAATGCCGCTTCTAGCCTTCCCTGTACGATCCTTGCACTAGAAGTAAGCATTATCCTGTATGCATCAGACCGAGATTCAACTACATATCCAAGCTGTGAGGACAGGATCGTTGATAGCAGCGATGCTAGTGTGTTATTCACCTTTGATCCAAATACAGAGTGGATCACGAGCATATTGCGCGCGATATAGCTTTCAACGACAATGTTCTTTGAATCCGGGACCACGTTCAGTGCCTTTTTGGTATCCTCCATTATCTGTGTAGACAGCTTGGCATGGCCGCCTGCCGCCTGCGCGCGTATTTCTCCTACCTCTTCTGCTGTTTTGTAGTCGACAGGTATCATTTCGCCGACCCAGTACGGGATGTTAATAGCCGCCCCGCGCAGGGGCTCTACGTTGACGACAAGCCTGCCCTCGTCTACTGAAAGCACGCGCCACTGCGATCCCTTGAGCACAAAGACGTTTCCCTTTTCGCCATAGTCGCCCACAAACTGTTGGTCAAGCGTGCCTATCCTTCGCTTGCTTATCGAGTCAATAACCTCGAATTTCAGCACGTGTGGGATCATGGATAGGTTTTCAAAATAATACTTGTACGCCTTTATCTTGCGGACATATGTGCGGTTTTCCCTGTCGAACTTGATGACGTTATGGCTTGCCAGAATATCGAGGCAGCTCTCTACATCAAACAGGCTTATGTTGCGAAATGGGTATGCGCGTGTCACAAGATCGTGTGCATAGTCCACCTTTATTGGATCCCGGGTCTGCATCGCCAGCCCAACTAGGTGGTGTGCCATTGCGTCCAGCGCGCCTTCGTGCATCTTTTGCTCCTCTATCGAACCCTTTTTCATTCTCCGGATTATTGCAAGTGCTTCAATCTCGTCATCAGGGTTATTGACCACGACCAGTCCTTTGGCAAAAGTCCTCTGGCTGTGACGGCTTCGGCCGATCCTCTGCATCAGCTTTGACACCTGCCTAGGCGACCCATAATGGATGACAAGATCGACAGAACCTATGTCAAGGCCAAGCTCAAGCGAGCTAGTACAGACCACGATCCCGGCCTCGCCGGAGCGCAGTGTGTGCTCAGTCTCCTCTCTCATCTCCTTGGAAAGCGAACCGTGATGAACGTCTACCTTGATCTCACTCTGGTTTTTCAACATGGTGCCTAGATACTCTGCCTCGTCCCGAGTGTTTGTAAAAAGCAGGATCGAACCTTCGACTTTTTCCTTCTTTACATAATCAAGGATAAAATGCGCGACGTTATTGAGCGAGCCCTTGACGAATCTAACGTCAATGTCATAGCCGCGGCTTGCAGTGTCCATCAACACCGCGCTGCGCCGGTCCGTGCCTGAAACAAACTGAGCGGCCTGCTTCAGGTTGCCAACAGTCGCAGAAAGTCCGATCCTCGCTACGTTTTGATTCGATGCTGCCTGCAGGCGTTCGAGGCTAAGTGACAAGTGCGATCCCCGTTCGTTTGCCACAAGCTCGTGTACTTCGTCGACAATGACCCACTGCAGTCCCTTCAGGGCCGCAAGCATCTTTTCGCTTGTCAGCACCACCGCAAGCGATTCCGGAGTTGTGATCAGGACATCAGGCGGATCGTCTACTATTTTCTTTCTGGCGGCGACCGTTGTATCTCCGTGTCGGATCTCTACTCGCAATCCCTCAGAATGCGCATATCGAACTACCCTTCTCAGCACATCATTGTTTAGTGCACGCAAGGGCGTAATGTACATCGCCCTTATCGTGCCGGGGCTCTTTTGGTTGGCAAGCATCGTGAAAACCGGCAGGACGGCTGCTTCGGTCTTGCCTGAACCCGTAGGAGCGACAAGCAGACAGTTTACCTTTCTGGCAATGACTGGAAGAGCCTTGCGCTGAATTGTGGTTAGAGATGTAAAGCCTTCTCTGAGGAATTTTTCAATGACAAGCTGCTCTTCAGCGTGGTCACTCTTCAGCGTGGTCACTTTTCAGTGTCTGCAGCTGTTCCGGGGTGCTGCTCTCGTTTTTGCTTCTGAGCTGATCTTTCATAAACCATTACTGCAAACAGGCCGGCGATAAACAGCCCAACTGCGACAAGCGCATAGCTGTCAAAGTTTGCAATTTCTCCTGCCATTTGCTGTTAGTCACTGTACGTCCAATAAATATATATCCTTACACTGTGTGGCACCGTTTTCCAGCCATATTGACAGGTCGGGATGAACTAAATAGAAAATCGCCCTGCCAGAGCGTGGCTCTAGCACGTATAGCAGGTACGACTGTATGTTCGTATTAGGGATACGAAAGTCGGTCTGGTCTTCGACTTGTCATTGAAGATGACATCAGCCGTTAAAAGGTTCGTGGATCTATCGTCTAGCTAGAAACTCTAGCCTACTTTCCTTATGTCTTCTTTGGTCAGGCGCTGTGGCCATTTTGAGTCAGCTATATCCTTTAGTTTCTGACTTCGCGCCATGATGAATATCACTATGCCCATCAGGAATATGGTCGCAGCAAGGACCAAAAGTCCAATTACGAAATTATCCACCAAACTATAGGCGTCGTCATTCTATTTAGCGGGTTTCACGAAAGATACAGCCTAAAATAGCAGAACGGACGATCAGATCGATTATCTATTTATGAGGAGCTGCCAGCAAACGTGTCATGCATCAGAGGACATTGGTCATCGCCGGCCTGGCTGCCGTTGGAGTAGCCATTGCAATAGCAGTCCCGATGGCCATTCTTGCTCTGCAGGGTTCCCATGAGCTCAAGTTCGAATACACCAAGTCCGGTGGTATTGCAGGCATCAATGAGAAGCTCGCTTTTGATTCAGAGACTGGTGTCATCTCATTCTTCCAGAG
>JBDZWB010000077.1:0-7176 GCA_040255975.1 Nitrosopumilales archaeon | reverse complement strand
AGAACCAACTCTCATGGAATCACGGAAAAGTTGAACGCGCTCCAGTAGGCTCGGACTTTAGAACCACTGATACCGATCCACTTACGGGCAAGCGAAAGGTACAGAGATATGAAGTTAAGGTAAATAATTCCCGCCTTTCTGAAAAGCAAAAACAGACAAAAGGTTTGAAAGTCATCCGTCTTAGGGAAACTGCATTCGGTTATGAACAAAGTCTTGAAAACAGACGCGGTGAAAAACTCGAATACAATTACCTGAAAGGAAGACATGAGCGAGTACCGAAAGCTCGAAAGGATGATCCTCTTGGATTGAATGCCCTCTCGGGCAATGCTCCAAAACCAAGGCGCAGTAAGACCAACAATGATCCGTTTGGCGTTAATTCGATGTTCGGAAGTACTTCTACACCACGACGAAAGAGCAGAAGACAAGACGACATGTTTGGAATGGGGAATGTATTTGGAAATAGCTCATCGTCAAGTAGAAAACGCAGGCGTAAAGATGACCTTTGGGGATTCTAAACGACTAATCGAATATTATTCGATAACCGCGTTTTGAACCCTTTGGTCTGACAGTAAAATCATTGCCACCGCCATGAAACAAGCGTTTGTGTTGAGCCATTGCAATTACTGCATTCTGTTTTGAACCATAGTCACCAATATGCATGCCACAACGCGAACATGTTACAGTTGTCATTCGATAACTAATAGTATGACAGTCAGCTTTAAGGCGTGCGAAAGACATTTAGCTATCAGTTTTTCATTGTCGCATTTTGAATAACTGTTATCCACTTGTTTTCGCCTTCGATTTTTATGCCCGCCATCTCTGCGGGCGTTTTTCCTGCCAACCCTTCATGCTCTCTAAAGTAATTGTGGTATAGTTGGATGCCTTTCAGAATTTCAGTGTCCATTTTCTTTATTCCTCTCATAGTCTTTTCTCTATCGCGGATTTCACCATTCATCCTCTCCATCTTATTATTCTGGAAATCGCCGTCTAGGTGGATGTGCCTGATGTGCCTAAGATGCTGTTCCTTCATTGTGCGATATTCCTTGATGTGGGCGCGGTGGAGATTAGGCGCGCCATCACTGATTAATGTCTGTGGTTTTTTTGCCTATCCTCTCCTTAGCTTTTAGCTGTTAAAAAAGCCGCCGCCTCGTTGATGAAAGCGATCTTCATTTCTTCAATCTCCGCATGCATGGTAACAGTATGTTGGGACGCGCGTGACTTTGTGCCTAATTCTAGGCACAAGACATCTGTATTGTCATTAAAGCATAAAATATAGTTCTCGTAAGCCGATTCGATGACTAGGACAAAAGTCTTTGCAGCATTGGCGGTCGCTGTTGTGGCAGGAATGCTAACCGCTTCAACGTTTGCCTATGCGCAACCCGCAAATGGGTCAGACCCGTATAGCCGGATAGTAGCAGCGATAGAGGATCTTACTGCTGCAATACAGGACAAAGAGACAACCGTTATTGTAAACGCCTCCGCAGGGCCCGCAGGACCTCAAGGAGAGAAGGGAGAAGCCGGACCGGAAGGACCTCCCGGACCCCGAGGCGAGCAGGGACCTCCAGGACCCGCAGCATTTGGAACAGAGTCACCAATAATGAAATACGTGAAAATAGTTGGGCAGAAACAGGGTTTCATACATGGAGGTGCGACCAAGAAGGGTGTTGAAGACTTAATCGAGGTAAACACCTTTGAGCATAGCATTGTCTCGCCACGTGACGCTGCGTCTGGACTTCCAACCGGAAAAAGACAGCACTCTCCGATCGTCATTGTAAAAGAGATCGACAAGTCAACTCCACTGATCTACCAGGCTCTTGTAACAAATGAGAACCTGCCGACAGTCGAATTCAAATTCTGGAAGCTCGATGACACAGGAAAGGAAACACAATATTTCACGATAAAGCTGACCAACGCAAACATTGCATCAGTTGAACAGTTAAATCAAAATTCTGACACGCGTCCTGACTTGAACAATTTCGCCGAGTACGAACAGGTTGCCTTTACGTATCAAAAGATTGAGTGGACTTGGGTAGATGGCGGAATTACGGCAATGGATGACTGGGAAACTCCAGTCGTCTAACCTATCTTTTTTTTGGATGTCAGATATTTGGTTAATGGCTGACGACACTGTTCAATCTTCAGGTGATTGACTGTTTGTTAAGAATCGGGTGATGACTCAATTTGTATTGGACTTTATTCTCCTGCTATTATCGTCTATACTGACGAGTAATTTGTTATTTTGTTGCAGTAGGTGATTGTTCTCTTCCACTAAGCGTAACATTTTATGTTCAAAGGCACTTACTTCCGTTGATCGGCGGGTCGATACCATGCAACGGGATACTAGCCCAGATATATAAGAAGGCGGAAATTTGCCTACATAACAGTTGGATTGTTGCAGCAGAACTCGGTCAGTTTTGCATCATCTCTTTTTGGGTTACCGTCATCCACTTGTTTTCTCCCTCTATTCCTGCAACTTCAGCAGATGTCTTTCTGTTCCATCCCTCATGCTCCCTGAAATAGTTGTGATAGAGCTGATAACCCGCAAAATTTACAGAACCGCTTCAGGGATTTTGGTATCGAGGATCATGATCTACTCTATTAATATTCGATCAAAAAGATAGGTTGCTAATTTTGGCTCATCTGAGGCTTTTCTTTCTGTGCCTTAAGAAACTTGCAATGCTCGGCATGACTGTCATCCTGCAGTCCGTGCTTTGGACAGATTACCATAAGCCTCTATAACATTGTCCTAGAGGATATATCTGTTTAACGTCAGATGTTAAATGGCCTACTATTATTTACTGATTTTCGCCTTCACTCCTTATATCCGAAATATCTAGAATTTTACCTACCATTCCTCATGTGTTCTAAAGATAGTCGTGGCACTGCAAGTAGTATTAACTTCGTTGTACTGATTGTACTACCCAGCTGATTTCGTTGATCGATCGCGTCTTGATGAAAAGAATAGTGCGCCGCGTCATAGTTTACGGGAGTATATCTCTCGTTGCCCTAGTCATCATCTACTATCTAGTTATTCTCCCTCTCCTTTACGAGTACTAGCTCCAGCGATTACTGCCGAGTTGCCGGCAGTTCAAGTCTGTATCCGAGATAACGCCCCGTCAAACAATGTTTTACAACACAACCCGGAAACCCAACACAATAATACCTCCTGACTATAACCATTATCGTGAAGTCTGGCATCCTTCTCCTTATCATCGGAGGCTCTGTTCTCGCCGCCGGCTTGATAGTTGCAGGAATTTCTACTTTCAGCGTTACTACGCAGATTCTGGAGGGATCCACCATCATTAACAGCACTGCTCTAGCGCCTGATCTTTCAACCACCTCTGTGATCATGGGCCTGCCTGCCGGACAGCAGCTGTTGCTTTCACTTACGACCAATCCTCCTGACGCACCGCTGCAGGCTTCGATTACCGGTCCCGATGGAGACACTCTGACCCTGTACAACATTACTAAGACGCCTTTTACCGGCTCTGCTACGACAAAGGTTGCGGGCAACCATACTCTGGAAATAAGAAACATCGGCTCTGGACCTGTTACGGTCAGCGGCGCTTTGCTGAACACGCCGGTCGCGCCACCCGGAGGCGGCAGCATTGAAGACGACCCCACACTTCAGACCCTGGTCACTTATGCGATAGGCATACTGATAGGAATTGTCCTTATCATCGCTGGAATCGTCGTCTTGATAATCGGCGGAATCATGTACATAAAAGGAAGAAAGAATTCCCCTTCTTCCAACAGTACTATGCGATAGAGCTGAATCTTGCATAGTTCCTGAAAGCGCTTCTTTTTCACCTTTTTGTGAGCATAATTGACATACGTTCCTTTAATTAGGACAGCTAAGATACCTCAGCAATCGCAAGAAATTGCATTGTTCATTCAGGCCCGAAAGCCCGCATGGGCAAGTAGGGCTTGTTTCTCATTACGTGCAAATTTAATCCATATTTGCGATTTCATATTTCTGGTTTTTAACTTTCAAACTTAACAAGGCATCAAACTGCATAACTGTTTGGCGCGCCCAATATTATCAAGGCCAGCGCCTGTCTGCAAGAGCCCGAAAGCTGGGTCCCATATACATCAGCTCCCACGCTCCCAGTGAGTAGGGCTAATTTCTCATTCTCATATTATGAGGATGCTGCTTTTGTTAATTTCTCTTCGACTGGAATTTTCCGCCTATCAACTTCGCCATCAGTTGCTTGCCTTTGTCAGTGACGACCCACCTGTCGCCATCTTCTTTGGCGATCCAGTGGAGGTCCTTCAAAAAACCAATCCAAGTGTTTACCATCGGGCTGTCTCCGTCGCACTTTGCAATGATTTGTTCTTCGGTCAAACCGCTATGCAAACAGTCCAAAATGTACATTGCCTGCTTCAAGCCTGAGAGCCTTTCTGGATGCTCTTGTCTATCGTTCTGGCTTGGCGTGGAAGTTCATCGCTCCCACCATTGTAATGATGTACAATATCTAACCTCGATCTTCAATATGTGTTACGAGTATTTACGCTCTGGCTAGTTGGCAGGTCTATCATTTTGGATACTCACTATCCATTTTTGCATTCGATCATGACAATATCCGCCTTATGCCGTATCAGTTAAGGCGCTGATGAAGTTACAGACGGATAAATTGCAGGAGGGGTGTATGCTTGCAATGCGGGCTGCTGATAAGCGTCATAGGCTTCCGCAAACCCGAGCAGCAAGCCCAGTACCGCGAAAACGATCACAAAGATGACGATTGTAGACCGCATGTATGTTGGTGCAAACAACTGGACGGTCTTATAAAGATCTGGACCATCTGCGCCAAGAGTGCTAATTGTCTGCAGAATAATATGATGTTGGACAGATCAGCTGCCTTTGATCCGCTTCATCACATCGCCAAAGTTGTTAAGCGGCACTATCTTGACGGTATTGAATGCAGAAATGCCTGCCTCAATGCACATTGTTTCAATTTCATGCGCACTGTCGGCTTCTACAATGATCACCCATTCATGCTCCAAGACTGACATGTAAAAAGCAACTGTTGAAATATTGTGATTTGCAGTGGCCGTCTTGATCTTTTCATCCATCTGCACAAACATTTCCCTGCTTTGCTTGTTGTTCAGCGGGCAAGACTCTGGGCTGTGTGTTGCAAATACGCCAAATAGCGCCATGATTCGGAAAAATATGTCATTGTATTAAAACGTAGTTATCGCTTGTCGATTACTGTGATCTTGCCTTGAGCCACTGCCCGACCTTTGGCAGGACGTTGTTCTGCGAATAGAGGCTTGCAATGAGCCCGACGTGGCCGGTGTGGAACCTCATGAGGCGCTTGTCGACGCTCGACACCACGTCGTTGAGCGGCGCGCTGCACTGGGGGGATACAAGGTGATCCTCGTCTGCAATGATGTTGAGCATTGGCACCTTTATCGTGGACAGGTCTATCAGCTTGTCGCCGAGTTTCAACTCGTTCTTTACAAAGAGGTTCTTCTGGTAAATGTCGCAGACCCACTGCCTGAATGTCTCACCGGCTATCGGTGGCGTGTCGTACAGCCACTTTTCGATGCGCAAAAAGTTGCCGACAAACTGCTCGTTATCGATGTTCTGGACCAGGTTGTAGTACTTGTTGACGCCCTGCTTGAACGGCTTGAGTGCGGAATAGCATGCATACAGCTGCTCTACCGGAAGATTCCCGATTATTTTTACCATTTTTTCTACATCCATGTTCTTTGCAAGGTTGCCAATGACCGTGGTGTCCTTTTCGGTGTCGACCACTGGCGCAATTACAGCAAGGTTCTTCACCTTCTCTTGGTGCAAAGTGGTATACATTGCGGACATTGTCGCGCCCATGCAGTAGCCGTGCAGCGTCAGCTTGTCTGTCTTGGCCTTTTTCAACACAATGTCGACGCAGTCGTCTATGTAGCAGTTGACATAGTCGTCAAACGAAACGTACTTGTCAGCAGCGGTCGGAGTCTTCCAGTCAATCAGGTAGACGTCAAAGCCCTGGCTAAGCAGGCTCCTTATCCAGCTCTTGTCTGGCTGGAGGTCAAGCACGTAGGACTTGTTTATCAGCGCATATACGACAAGTATGGGCGTCCTCGCTGTCTTGCTGACCATCTGCTGATAGTGCAATAGCTTGTATGTCCTCGTCTCGGCAAGCACTTCGTGCGGGGTCTGTCCCACGCTGACGTCGCCGGCAGTGTGCAGTATGGTCATTGTTTTGTCAAGCTTGCGGATCATTTCGTTGATTTCGTCAGATACCGTCGGCTGCTTTGCCTTGGCCGGCTCTGCCTGCGGCTTGCTGGCATCTTCTTGCTGCTGGTCAGGCCTGAGCTCTTGCTTTGTCATTTAATTCAATACTCCTTTTCAGATCACGGACAGTTCTTTTCAGCTCGGCGATGTCCCTCAGTATGTCGTCAACCTCACTCCTAGTTGGGAGGTTGAGCGCCTTGGAGTTCTTTTCGGCTATTCTTTGGATGGTGTTGGAAACGTCCAGCTGGCTGCTAAACATCTTGCCATATACGGAAGAGAACTCGGCTGATGCAAACAAATCAGTGAACGCGGCTTCAAATGCTTCTATGGCAGCACGCCTGTAATTTTCAAAATCATCCTTTGTAAGCAGCTGCTTTGGCGCACGCTCCATCGTCTCCTTCATGGCCCTTGCATAGGCAGAGCTCACCAGCGCCCAGTAGCTGTCCATGTTTGTTTTCAACTCTGCCATGACCTTGCCCAGATTGACAAAGTCGCTGGCGTACGAGCTGACGTCCTTGGAAAAAGCGAACATCGGACCTATGGTCGGCAATTTTGCGACGTCGGTCCAAAAGCTAAACATCTTGTTAATCTGTTCTTGGGTAAATCCCTGAATGTCCTTGTTGTCATTTTCGGCCATCAAACTTTCACTTTGATAACAGTTGTAAATTCGTCGGCTGGCTATTATAGTTTCATGATATAAATTTTACACTACTGATATAACATTAATATGAATTTTACATACATGTTTGTATAATTAATATACCTTGCATCCAGAAATTAAGATAAAGACAGGTATGGTCGACAATTAGCTTTATCATTAGTGATAAAACATTTTATAAAGGATCACCAGCCTTTTCCAGCTGCCCATGTAAACTGTTGAAAGACAGTTTCTGAGCGGGCTCGTAGCTCAGCATGGATAGAGCGCCTGCCTTCTAAATTCT
>JBDZWB010000256.1:0-1960 GCA_040255975.1 Nitrosopumilales archaeon | reverse complement strand
TAGGCAGCTCACTTGTCGTCCTCTTTGGCAAGAAATGGTACAAGATAGCACCGGCCGGCGCGATATATCTGGCTGGCAGTGCGGTGATACTTGCGCTTGATGCTTTCTTTCCGTTTGATTCTCTTGGTCCACTGCAGGTTATAGTCCCGGTTTACCTGCAAATTGATCAGGCAGTCATCAACTTTATCGACGACTATGTAGTCAATGTCGGCCCTGAAAACCCCGACAGCCCAGCAAACCCTGCCACGGCGAGGGATAACTTTTTGATCCTGAATGGGCTCCACGGACCGTTTGCGCTCCGGGTGTTCTGGCCCTCTGCCGGCGTGCATAGCATGATAATCTACACCCTCGTGATGCTTGCATTCCTGCTCAAGATGGAAATCCCTCTGAAGAGAAAACTGATCTACTTTGCGATTGGCACTTTTGGAACCGTCGGGGTCAACATCATCAGGATAACTGCACTTTCGCTCTATGCTCTCGTGGTGACGACGAACGTATCTGAGTGGGAAGCGTTCCATTCCGTAGCAGGAGAAATAATGTTTCTGCCGTGGCTTGGCATTTACCTAGGCATAGTGATGTTTGTAGAGAGCAAGAGGATCCGGAGGGAACGGGAAGGAGCAAGTGCGGCTACCCACCCGAGCCCATAAAGTCAAGCATCGTGTTCTGACCTTCGCTGCTTTGGAGATCCGACAGCCTGACTCCTAGCCACCTGACTTTTATCGGCCCTGCCGCATTCATTGCTTCGTCAAGTACGGACCTTGCAGCCTGGTGCAGTGGCTCAAAACTGTTTGAATGTACCTTGAGGCTCCTTGATCTCGTGATGTTGTCAAGGTTGTCCAGTATCAAGAGTATTCCCACCGTCTTGAATGACAGCTTTTTGCTTGTTGCCGCCTGCAGGACCAACTGGCACAGTTCACGCAGGTCATCCTGCATCTCTGCGCTGCTTGCGGCGTCGCTCTTGAGCGTTGTGATTCGCATTATCTGTTGCTTTTCGCCCGACTCTACTACAGGTTCTTCGTCTATCCCCCGCGCCGCATTATGCATGTAGGTAGCCGTCTTTTTGCCAAATTCTTCTATTAGCCTGAAAAGATCAAATGCAGACAGGTCGCCGATTGTCCTGATTCCAAGCTCCTGCAGTCGCTCGCCGGTCTTTGGACCGATCCCGGGTATCTTGGTCGCATCCATGCCGGCAATTAATTCGGCCACTCGGGCAGGCCCGATTATAGTAAGACCGTCTGGTTTTTGCATGTCTGAAGCCATCTTTGCAAGCATCTTGTTTGGCGCGACGCCAATTGAACAGGTCAGCTTGGTCTGTCCTTTCACGTCATTTTTTATCTTGCGTGCAAGATCTGCCGCAGCCCCAAAGCTGCCTGCTTTGCCCGAGACATCAAGATAGCATTCGTCTATACCGACTAGCTCGAACCGGTCAGCGTAGGTGCTGATAACATCCATTGCGGATTTCGATATCTGAGAATAATAGGCGGCGTCAAGCGGCAGGAACACCGCGTCTGGTACGTCTGCGAGCTTTGATTTTGCAATTCGAATAGGGATTCCAGATTTCACACCGTACCTTCTGGCAACATAGTTTGCCGTGCTGACGACACCGCTGTCCTCTGTCCTGCCGGAAAAGACGCAAATAACCAAGGGCTTGTTCTGCAGCTCTGGTCGGCGAAGCTCTTCGCACTGTGCAAAAAAGTAGTCAAAATCAACATGCATTATGATCCTTGAAGTGTTGCTATTCTTCGATCCTTCAACGATCATGCTAATCGTTTTGCCGGTATATGCTTAAGTTTTTCTATGACTGCCCATCATTCAGTATTTCTTTCAGTTTGGTAAGTATCCCTTCCAAGTCAAATGGCTTTTTCAGTACGAACTTGGAATCAAAAGGCTGGACAGGATTGTTGCCTTCGTCGTCGGTAGGAATGGCCTCATAGGCAGTCATCATGCATATATTGACTGT
>JBDZWB010000076.1:0-7285 GCA_040255975.1 Nitrosopumilales archaeon | reverse complement strand
CGGATCGCTCGACCCTATCGCGGTTCTCTGCCGTCGTATAGACCCGCAGCATGTCAAAGAACCCCGAGATAGCCTCTACAAGCGGGATCTCTGACACGGGCAGGTCATATGCCCGGCCTTTGTCAACCACAAGAATCGAATACATCTCCTCCTTGCTAGGAGTCAGCGGCATCGAAGGGGCACGCGACGCGTCTACAAATACATAGCTCCTGTCAACTCCTGCCGCGTCAGCTATCCGCGCCGCAGTGGTCTGAAGCGCCTTTCTGTCCATCTTTTGCCGGTCGCGCTTGTGCAGGAATTTTTCATATACGCTCTTTAGCAGCCGCCTGTCGCGGTAATCCCTCGCCAGCTTGGCTGAAAATGCATGCTTGCCGTCCAGCAGGCACAGTCGTTCCAGAATCGCCTCGTCCGTGAGCGAGAGGTAGTCCGTAAGAGAAATGTTGCTCAATCCAAGTGCTCCGCTTGCAGCAGTCATGGCCTGTATGAGCATCACTTCGGCTGCGCGCACGGTCTTGTGGAAGTACACAGCCTTGAACATTTCGTACCTTGAGATGAGCATAGATTCGAGCGAATTGAGCGCCGACCTGTTTATCGCAAGCCGGTTCTTGTAGACTTCGAGCGAGCTCACCAGCCGGTGGTAATCCACCTTGGCGTATTCGGCGCCGGTGAAAAGCCCGTCTCTTGGCAAATAGTCCATGATGTCTGCAGACAGGCCGCCGGAAATGATCTCGTTCATGAAATTAACCTTCGACTGTCCGAACGACAACCTGCAGACAAGTTCGGCGCTGTGGCCATGCGAATTCAAGATGTCGGCGATCTCGGTCTGCATGATTATCTTTCTCCCCATTTCTTCATGGGTGGTGTTGCAATCGTATTCGAGCACTTCTTCAAAGAGGTGCGAAAACGGGCCGTGTCCGATGTCGTGCAGCAGCGCGGCGAGCCGGAGGTCCTGCACAGCTTCCGCATGGTCGATGTGGCCCTTTGCAAGAAGGGCTTCGCCGGCAAGTCCTGCGATGTGCATGGCACCAAGCGAGTGTTCAAAGCGCGAGTGCTGGGCGCTTGGATAAACGAGATGTGCACCTGCCAGTTGGCGTATTCTGCGCAGGCGCTGGAATGCGGGACTGTCAATGACATCTTTTTCGACTTGCGAGAACTTGATGTACTGGTGCACCGGGTCGGTTATCTCGCCTGCAAACTCCATTATCTCTCTATCACCAAATGAGTGGACTTAAACTTTGAGCTCTTTTCTCGCTATCTTCAGGACTTCTTGGTGGACTTGCTCTCTGCTCTTTGAACCGTCAATCACCTTCCACCCAAACTGCTTTGCAAATTTCAAATAGTTCTTGTAAGCCTTGGCGGCGAGCTGCTTGTCAGACTCGAACGCATCCAACGACTCTGCCCTCTTTGTAGATATGTCGGGCTTTACCAAGATGACAATTACGAGATCTTCCTTTGGCAGTCCTTTGTCAAGCTTTAGCAGCCAGTTTGCATCCATGCCGTTTGATACACCGTATATCAGGTTCGATTGCCAGTAGCGGTTCATGACGACGATGGTGCCGTTTTCAACCATGCTCTCGATCTCTTTCTTTTTCTCCCACCTGTTTGCGGAGAAGAGCAAGTGCTTTGTCTCCGAAGGGTAGTCGCGCTTACCGTCAAGGAATGCCCTTATCTCCGTCCCAATTGGCGTAGTGTAATCTGGAAAATCGACTACCACACAGACCTTGCCAAGCGCCTTGATGGCCTCTGCAAGCAGGCGGGACTGGGTCGTCTTGCCCGCCTTGTCTGTGCCCTCAAGCACTATTATCTTGCCCTTTGCTGCCACCGCTGAGGTTCATCGAAGCATCAATAAAAAGATGTTGAGCATTATTTGCCATTGACAATGGTTCGTGCCATTTTACACGTCCCGCAAGGTGAGAATTTAATCCAAAAAACCAACAAATTAAAATATTAACAGACTCTGTAAGGTCTAGTCTTGCTGAAGGTGTTTGCAGGTTGAAGGACGAGAAATCGACGATTGCCATATTTGACACTTTCAAGACTCGCAAGAACAAGTTCACAGGAGAGGCAAAGAGGCAGAGGGGCATCATTGCCCATCTGGCGACCGAGCAGAGCCCAGAGCTTCGTACCAGGACCTCCATTGCCCATGCCATAGCAAAGCAGCACGGGATCCTTTGGCAGAATATCTATTCCGGCATTTTCCGCGACCTTGACGAAGTGCTGATCCCCGCCGGCGTGGTTAAGGAGGGTGGCAGGCTGCCATTGAGGAGGGGTCCAAAGGCACTCCAGCTCGAGGGAGTGCCGTTCTACGAGCTGACAGACGCAGGTATGCTCGTGGCATCGGCAGTCGAAGAGCTTGGCGACAAGCGCATGAAGCTGTTGGAATCATACGTCTCTTCGCTTCCGGCAGGCGACACCAGCTCAAGGGCAATGAAAGAGGGGATGCTCTTTCTGATAACGGCCGCCCCGTTGTTTGTAACCAAGATAATCAGTGAATACATCTATGCCTACAGCACGGGCGCAATTGACAGCATCGCGCCGCTTGACGCCAAGAAGCTAAAGTCGGTCATCGCCAATCAGATAAGTGTGGAGAAAGAGCTTGTAGAGGCATTTATGGCCATGCAGGCGAACGACAGAGACTTGGTTCGAAACTTTTTCAAGGTGCTGACCTAGCGGCCTTCGTGCCCGCATGAATGGCATCGGTACTTTTTCTGCTTGCCCTTGCAGCCTTCGCAGCGCCAGATCCTGGCGTTCCTGCATTTCGGGCAGCTGAAACTTTCCGATAGCTCGCCTGGTCGGACTTCCTTGCCGCAGGCGTTGCAGTTGGGCATATCGTACGAACCGGCGTACATCTTGCTTACGGCATATCACTTGCCGGACTATTTTTACTTTTGTTGAGCACAGAAAATAAAGGATTTATACCATCTTGCTCAAGTTATGGCATGGGCATTGGAGGATACATGGCAAGAGGCTTGGCAAAAGAGCTCGACAACAGGTCGAGGGAATTCTACGAGTTTGTGATGCCGGCCATAGACATGGTTGAGGAGGGAAGCGATCTCGTTGTCACAATCGATCTACCGGGCTTTTCCAAAAATAACATTAACCTGAGGATAACTGGCAATGTTCTTTCGATAAGCGCCAAGAGGGATCAGGAGGAGGCGCTTGGAACCGTCTACTACAGGCACAGGCCGGCCAAGATAGAGAAAAAGGTCTGGCTGCCGATTTCTGTCAAGGACGAGGATAAAGTGGTTGGCAAGGCCACGTACGAAAACGGCGTGGTGACACTGAGGGTGCCGATACCAAAGTCGGCCAACATCCCAATAACCTAGAACTTTTTCTTTAGCGCCACAGCCACCGCGGCTGCAGCTGCGGCAAAGCCGCCATACGACAGGTAGGCGTTGTACGGCAGCATCACCGCAGATCCTACAAACAGCGCCGACGCAAGTATGCTTGCAGCCAGCGCGCTGCTGTTCCTATCCTGCCGGCCGTATGAGCCTCCCATTTCCAAGTATGTTTTCAAAAGAGGAGCCACATTTACAGAGTCCTGTATGCCCTTGGCAAACCTTTTCGCAGAGACTTTGACTTCCTCGATGTAGGCGTCCCTTACCAGCCCCTCTTCCTCCAGCAGGTTGGCAAGCACCTTGACAAACTGGAATGGCACCTTGTGGTGCTTGTAGATGCCTTCAAGGATAGACGCCATCCGCATGTAAAGCGCAAGGTTCTTTGGCAGCCTGAAGGGAAAGCGGCTCATCGTCTTGTTCGCAAGATCAACGAGTGCCTTTACCTCCATCCTGTCGACATCCTTGCCGTGCATCGACTGAATCGAAAGCGCGATGCCCCGCTCGACGATGTAGCGGTTGACGGTTGGCTCGAGTGTGCCAAGTTCGATAAGCACGTTGACTGTCCTTTCTGCGTCCTTGTCAAGCAGGCCCAGGTACAGCCTGATGAGCCTGATTCTCGTCTCTTGGTCAAGCCTGCCGACCATTCCAAAATCGTACAGAATGAGCCGTCCGTCGTCCGCAACCGAGATGTTGCCGGGATGAGGATCCGCATGGAACAGGCTGTGGCGCAAAAGCATCTTGAAAAACAGCCGGTGCGCGCGCACGACCAGCTTTTCCCTGTCGATTCCCTTTTCCTCCAGCCTTGCAATGTCGGTTATCTTTACGCCAGGCACATATTCCATTGTCAGGACATGCCTGCTTGTCCGCTCCATGAACACGGCAGGGATCACGACTGACTGGTCGCCTGCAAGGTTGCGCTTGATCGTTAGCAAGTTGTTTGCCTCCACGCGATAATCCATCTCCTCGTGCACGGTCTCTATGAACTGCGCCAGCATGCCTTCAGCGGAGAAGCGCAGGTTTGGGTCAATGAAACGCGTCGCAATCGGCATTATCTTTTTGAGCACATAAATGTCGTCCTCGATTGTGCGCTCGATGTTCGGCCGGCTGACCTTGACTATAACCGGCGTTCCGGCATACTTTGCAACGTACACCTGCCCAAGCGACGCACCAGAAAGTGGAGCCGTGTCAAACTCTTCAAACACCTCTTCGATTTTTCCGATTTCGGCCTCGATTATCGGCTTTATTTCAGAGAAGGGTGCAGGCGGTACGTCGTCTTGGAGCCTTGCAAGCACTTCAAGGTACGGCTGCGGAAGGATATCGACTCGTGTTGAAAGCCACTGGCCCAGCTTGATGTACGACGGCCCGAGGTCGATGAAGGTCTTGAGCGCCTTGCGTGCGTGCCGGCGATACTTTTCCTCGTCAACGTTCTTGCCCTCCTTCTTGACCCATTCGCGCCGGTCTTTGCGCAAGCTGATTACAATTGGCAATAGCTTCAGCATCACTTTTGCCACGTGCAGTTTTGAAGGATGTGGAAAGACAGGCCGCTCGTCGATACTGTCTTTTCTGACCTGCGCGGGATGCTCCATTTTTCTTATTTGCGCCCCTTCACAGAATTTGCAGCCTTGAATGCGAGGGTGCCTGCAGAAGATCCAGCGATGTATCCGGCAATGGCAGCATCGATTGCCGCGTCGCGCTTGCTTTTGCCTTCCTTCTTGCGCTTGTTGTAAACAGATACACCTACGCGCCTGCCTACAATAAGCGCAGCGGCCGCGCCGGCGATGTATTCAGGCGCGTCAACAATCAGGTGCCCAAGCGGATTTGTAAGGGGATCTACTTTGTCCATGTGGACCGTGTAATGGGTTTCATAATCGCGGATGTGGAGATTGCCGTAGCGGTACTGCCTCTTGGCGCCCTTTTTGCTGCCAAGCGCTGTCTCCTTGAGGTCTATTATTGGCCTGACGGCTTTTGGGACAATGATGTTACCGTCGCCGTCAACAAACTCCACGCCCAAAAAAGACCCTGAATCGAATATAAAATTAGCGAATAGGTTTAATCTCCCGCCTCATGCTGTAAAAGCGGTGGAAAGGGTAAAGACGATCAAGAATGTCAGAGTCTACTCTGGCGGCATCAACCTGAGGAAGGACAAGTTTTCACTCGATGGAAGGGTCATCGAAAAAGACATTGTAGAACACCTAGACTCTGTCGGGATAGTGGCTGTGAGCGGGAGCGATGTCATCCTCGTGACGCAGTACCGACGTGCTGCCGACAGAACTCTCTTAGAGATCCCTGCGGGCAAGATCGAAAAAGGCGAAACGCCCAAGCAGGCTGCAATCCGCGAGATGGCCGAGGAGATCGGCTACTCTGGCAGGATCAGGCCACTTTTGAAATGGTACCTCGCCCCAGGCTACTCTACAGAGCTGATGCACGTGTTTGCCGCCACCAACTTGAGAAAGATAAAGCGCGGTCCCCTGGACGATGACGAAAACATCAAGATCAAAAGAGTAAAGCTTGCAACCGCTCTCAAAAAGTGCCTGAGCGGCCAGATCCAGGACAGCAAAACAATAGCAGCGCTTCTTGCTTACAGCCAGTCCGACTGAACCGGCTGGTATACCTTTTTCCTCGCGTCGTCAAGACTGTTCCTTTCGATTATGAGCCCCTGCCGCTTGAGATCGTCTACTGCTGCCTGCACAGTCCTCCTTGGCAGATGACTCATAGAGACAAGCTCGGTCTGGTCTATCGGATGCTTTGTCCTTATAACAAAATAGATGAATTTTGCGGCAGGTCCGCCTTCGGGGTTCCTGCGCAGATATGAAACGCCAAATGCAGATTTTGAGAGAAAGCCCCTGCGCTGCGACTCGACAGACGCAACAGCGTCCTGGTGCACCTCGGCAAGGTTAACGCGCTGTCCAAATTCTGCAATGAGTGCAGACTGCTGTGACTCCAGCGGCGCCTCAAAGATGAAGGTGCTCGGGGGATACTCGTTTGTTATGGCGCCCACAAAGCTCCACTTTACTAGCGCCTTCTCGTCATAGATGCCAACATTGATGCCCTCGTTTGCCTCAAGCACGATTTTCTTTGAGCCCAACTTGACCGCCTCCTCTATCTTCTCTAGCGTGTCGTCGATGCCCAGTTGGTGCCTCGGGTCCTTCTTGCCCACCTTCCACTGATACTCCAGCCCGGCCGCCTTGATCAAGTCGCTTATCTTTTTCTTTTGATCGAATGAGAGGTCGATGCTATTCTCGCCAACTTCGACAATGTCAAAGCCGATAGCCACGGCTTCTCTGACGAATTTGTCAAGCGAGTTCTCTGAAATGGCAAATTCGGTTATTGTGCTGCCTGTCGAGACGCGCACTCCAAAGTCGTGGTAAAACTTGATCTTTTTCTTGAGGATCTCTTCCTCAATGAGCATCGGAAGCGCGCCGTAGATCTTGACCGCGTCTATGAACGGGGCGATTGTCGAGAAGTTATCCTTGTCAATACCCTGCAGTTTGTCTACAGTGCATGTCAGCCCCTCCTTTCGGGGCTTTTTTGCATCTACTCTGTTCCTTGCAAGGTCGTTAAGCATGTAGTATTATGATATATGCAGATTTTGCGCATATTTTAATTTGCGGGTTTTTACTCTCATTTTCAGTTTAGCGGTTATTCATTATGCTGATCCAGGCCCCAGCGTGCTCTTACTCTTTCCTCGATCTTGCGGAAGATGATTCTGTCGAATATTATGCCTATGACAAAAATGGTAATCATTGTGGCAATGATGTCTTCCATGCTGTTGAACTCTCTTCCGATCATCAATATGTGCCCAAGGCCGTACAGAGTAGTTATCAACATCTCTGCGCCAATGAGCGCGTGCCATGCAAAAGACCAGGCCTGTCGGATTCCGAGTATAAGCGATGGCGTAGCTGCCGGGATCATGACATGGCGGAACAATGCAAAACCATTCGCGCCCA
>JBDZWB010000075.1:0-7348 GCA_040255975.1 Nitrosopumilales archaeon | reverse complement strand
GTTCTTGGCAGTACGGCTTTGAAGAAAGCGGCGTGTTCGAATATCTCTGCACCATCCACATAGAGGAAGGGATGAAGGGTGCAATAGTCGTCAACTAATCTGAAATGTCAAGCCGGCCAAAAGTTTCTATAAAAAAGAATGGAAGGCTTTGCTGACACTTGTTCCTTATTTCATAAATAAGCAGGATGCTTGCTTGATTCAATGAATCACAGCAACACGAGGATAGCTTTTCTGGCAAGCATAGCCGCAGCGATGATTGCAGTGGCAATAGTTGCGCAGCCATCCATATCTGCAGTTCTGGCAACCAGCCAAGTTACAAACTCGTCTGGTACCAACATGACTGGCGATGATAGCGGGCTTACAACATTTGAAGAGGAAGCGCTCAGAGCGGAAGAGAATACCACAACTGCTCAAGGCAACATCACCACAGATAACAACATGACAAATGGCATGGATAGTCCAATGCCGGCGGCGCCACCAGCGACAGGCGAGACGATGGTTTTGCAGGGAACTGTTTCGTCGCCGGGTGAGGTGGCAGGTCCCTTCCAAGTGATTGACCTATTACCTCCGGCCCTTGACGGCACAGTGTACGTCGGTTGGGTTACTTTCACGGCTTCAAAGGAAGTATTTGTGGCCCCGCTGAACACTTATGGAGTCGCGGATACGGCAATAAATCCTGATTTCGGAGAACTGTTTGTGTTCCCGGGTATTCCAAACGGCACGATGGTAGCTCCGGCCATAACCTTGCCAGACTATGCGACCCAACAACAGATTAGCTCCGACGTCCCCATGCCAGACACATTCTCTGCAACCGTCCCATTCTCTGCTAGCGGCCTTTCTATTGGAAGACTTGACGGAGAGCCTTTCATAGTATCGTACACGGTATATGCGACTGTCCATACGGCCGAGACGACGGACAATGTAGACAGCGCAGCAATGAATACAACGGTAGTTGAAGGGATATTGAACGAAACAGCAGTCGAAGCCACGGTAGTGTCTGGCTCTGCATTCCTGAATGAAACAGCATACTCTCCAAACCCAATCGAGATCGAAAATGGCGAGACTGTGACATGGATCAATAGGGATTTTGATCCTCATACAGTGACTTCAGGTAGCTTTGGCGCCGATGACGCAGGCCAAGAGTTCGACTCGGGCTACCTAGGTCCACAGAGTCTGTTCTCGTTCACCTTTGAGGAAGAGGGCGAATTCGACTACTTTTGCGCGGTTCATCCTAACATGGTCGGGACTGTAATAGTGGATTAGCCCAACATCTCCTCTTTTCTTTTTATTCTTATGCATCGAACACAGAATGTCAGGTACAATTTTTGTCTGTTATTCCTTGAAATCTGCAGGAAGATTGTGTAAAAAGGTGCGGGGGGTGGGATTTGAACCCACGGACCCCTGAGGGACGGGATAACCCATTCCTGTGTGAGATCTTAAGTCCCGCGTCTCCAATTTTGTAGCCTATTTGGCCAGGCTCTACAACCCCCGCCCTGCCAGTTGCGTTAACGGGCAAGCGTAATTAAAGCTTGTATGCGTTCATTCAATTACGATGCATGTTTTGATGCATTTTGGTACCATTTTGGTACCATTTTCCACCCTGATGTGCTCAAAATGCGGCAGCATGTTGCAGAATTTTGAGCATGAAAAATGATAACATTTTTTCGCAGCCAACGGCAGGATGGGCTATTTGAAATTCCGTCGGATACGCGCTTCCAGTCATGCAGGAGGGGGGGGTCGCGTTTCCAGTGGTTCCAGTCCAGAAGCAGAGATAGTTCTTTTATATCGGATATAAAAGAATGCAGGATATCCTGACATCAAGTGCTAACAATGCAGCTGATAGCAGAGGCAAGGCTGCAGTTTCACAATGATTATTATATGGTGATTCAGTTGAATGAAAAGAGCGCCTCGGTAGCTCAGCCTGGTAGAGCGTTACCTTGGTAAGGTAGAGGTC
Source organism: Nitrosopumilales archaeon (assembly GCA_040255975.1). Classification (GTDB taxonomy): domain Archaea; phylum Thermoproteota; class Nitrososphaeria; order Nitrososphaerales; family Nitrososphaeraceae; genus Nitrososphaera. The sequence goes on along the minus strand of JBDZWB010000075.1, from coordinate 5,394 downwards.
GCGGGATCGAATCCCGCCCGAGGCTTATTCTTCTTCTTCCCCTTCTTCCCCGTCTGCTGCTTCCACTTCTGCTTCGGTCACTGTAAAACCCAGCTCCTTTGCCCTGCTCGCCAGTTCGGACAGCTTTTGCAGAGCTGCAGCGCCGTCCGCTTCAATGTCCATTTCAAGCTCGACTTTCATTTGAAAGGATCAAAAATTGCATCGCTTAAATGGATTCCACAAAAAATGTCCGGTGCATTAGTAGTTGCGGATGTCGTTACCTAACGGGCGGGGCTGCGAATATCTCCCTTCTAGTCCGGAAGAGAAGCATAAAGATCATGATTTCAATGTCCTCTGCAAACATGTAGCTGACCGCCAAAGAGTAATAGCCGTCCAAGCTCTTGTCTGCGCTTGCCAGCGTTATGGCAATGATCTCGATAGTCGAGTATTTTTGCAGGTTCTCCACCAGCCTTGCCTGCATCTGTTGGCTTGCCGTCAGCGCTCCAAACGACTCCCCTATCTCCTCCTGCGTAAAGTCGACGGTTACCAGCCTGTCAGAATAGTTGGCATAGCCATATTCGATAAAGCCCAGTATGCTGCCGAGGATGACAAGGCTCACGATGCCGCTGATGTAAAAGAACTTTTTGCGGTACCAGTAATTGAGCGAGGAATTTATCACTTGGCGATATCTCTGAAGGGTCGTGTATCTCAGGCTGACATAGAATATCGCAAAAGTTATGGCGACTGCTCCCAGCGTTCCGACCCAAGAGTTGTGCAGGACAAATCCGAGCAGGACCCGCACGCCGATTAGGACTGCAAACCACAATGCCAGAACAGCGATCTTTTCCCTTCCAATCTTGTCACCCTTCCTATGTTCCAGCAAAGGCAACTCTCAGTTTTCTCTCACTTTCTTATTAATCCTCTCATGGTGAGATTGTTATCAGATATTCCAAGCTGGCAGAGGCATGCTTTATTCATGCCCATCCCCAAGTTATTTTCCCGAATTGGAGACTCACATAGCCTGTGGCTACAAGCTAGAGCTCATGCTCGCCTTTGGCATGCCATTGGAAAAGCTTTAAAGCGCATCAGCGGACACAGCTGGATATCGTGTCTGCCAGAGAAATCAAGTTTGTCTATTCGTCGCCCGAGCGGCCAGAGCTAAAGTCGCCCCACCTGATCTGCGGATTTCCTGGCAGCGGCTATGTAGGCAAGCTGGCAGTCGACCACTTGATTCAGGAGCTGCCGGCAAAGCACCTTGTCGACATTTACTCTAGCTCCTTTCCGCCACAGGTGATGATCAAGGCCGACGGCACGGCCGAACTGATGAAGAACAGCATCTTTTGGTGGCAGGGGGGCAACGTGGACCTTCTGCTTCTCACGGGAGACTCGCAGCCTGCAAACCCCGATTCAGAGTATTCACTGGCTGAAGAAGTGCTCAGCATAGCAGGCCAGTTTGGTACAGAGCAGGTGTTCACCCTTGCGGCATATATCACGGGTGTCTTTGTGGACAAGCCCAAGGTCTTTGGAACCGCGACAGACCTGCATACGATAAAGGAATTTCCATCGCACAACATTTCGATGATGGATAGCGGGAGCATTACTGGCATGAACGGTCTTGTCATAGGCATTGCAAAGCTGCGCAACATGAAGGGCATATGCCTGCTTGGCGAAACGTCGGGCTATGTCGTCGATGCCAAGGCCTCCAAGGCGGTGCTAGAAACGCTGCTTGAAATGATTGGAATCAAGGTGGACATGGCTAACCTTGAAAAACGCGCAAAAGACACTGAGATGCTCATCCATACCATAGAGCAGCAGATGCTTGCTGGCAGGAGCGGCAAGCCACTTGAAGGCCCGCAGCAAAAGCCGCGTGATACAACAGGCTATATCAGCTAGACCTTGGTCATCTTGCCGAACTTGCCGACGCTTATGCTGTTCTCGCCCCTAAACGTGTTGATGTAGCCATTCTCTATCGATACCTTGTCGCCCGGCTGCACCTTGTTGATGTCGTCGCCCCAAAGTGCGAGCTTGATGCTGCCTGACTCGTCTGAAATTATTGCGTCGGCCACGGTCGTTGTACCGCCAGACTTTAGGTTGACGGTGCGCGGCTCGCCAATGCTGTCAATCTTGCCAGTCACGCTAAGGTTGCGCATTCCAGCCTTCAGTTCGCTTATCTTCATGTTTTTTGCTAAAGGCACATCTCGTAATAAATGTTACATACTTGTCGTCACGGTCATCGTATGCCCGCAGTCGGTGCATACCAGTTTCGTTCCAGCCATGGTCTTTTCGCGCACTTCGTGGACAGTCTTGCTATGGCACTTGGTGCACAGCCTTGACACGGTTTCCGGCTTGGGCATATATGCACCATAATACAGGGCACAAGCAAAATTTAACCTTTAAACCTCCAGCGCAACTATGAAATAAGGTTTCGCCAGCAACACCGGCAGGCTGTGGAGGGGTAGCGAAGCCCGGTCAAACGCGCAGGACTCAAGATCAGATGCGCACGGCAGCAACATCATTTCTTCTCGCGACATTCAGAACTGCGAGATGAGTGATCCCGTCCCTTAGGGGTTCGTGGGTTCAAATCCCACCCCCTCCACCACCTTTTATTCCAGCACCTTTTTCGAGATTGTTTGCAACCTGTACTGCCAGTAGAGCGCGCCGGCTATGCACAGGTAGGCCATGGTGTAGAATGCGTCCCAGATTCTGTCCTGCTCTTCCAAAAGCTGGGCTCCAATCATTGCTCCATAGCCAAATCCGGTGTCGGCTATTACGGCAGCAAGTATTGCGATCATTATCATAACCGACGACAGGAATTGTGGATTCTTGCTTGGGCGAAGGCTGACAAGCGTCAGGATCGCCATCGCAAGAAGGACCCCATCCAGAACGGGATAGGCGAGGCTTATAGACAATGCCGGCCAGTCGCCGCCGGCACCCAGCGCATGATTGACTATCGGGAACAAGAATACTGCTATAATGACAGAGATGATTATCGTACCGAGAAATGTCGAGATCAGCCTCGACTCCAAGAGGCGCGAGCTTGCTTGGCGGTACGACCAAACCATGTAGTAAATAGAGAGTCCATAGCCAACCAGCCAAAGACCGTCGGCGACAGAAGGATATGGCGCTATGCCAAATTCCAGCTCGTAATATGACCACAGGGTCCATGCTGCTAGCCAGAATGACAAGGCCACGACCAACGCAGAATAAGCGCGCCTTTCAGGCCAAGCAGATTTGGTCTTTGACAGAAATAAGATGCCGATGCCTACAGAGAGTGCGGATGTTCCGCCAATCATAAGGCCTCCCCAAAAGGCCTCGTCTTGATCGTCTGCAAATGCCAGAACCAAGGAAGTGGCTGCGATGAGTCCGGCCACCCACGCAATAGTGTAAAGTGGTCTTGGGCCCTTGACCTGCATGCTTTCAGTCATTTGCTTGAATAATTTACTGAAAGAATGTTATGTAATTTAATTGTACGACATCGGACACAGAGTCGTATGGTCAAACCCGTAGCAGAAGGTTCAAATTATTTTCAGCTGGCAGCTTTTTTAGTACAAAATGGCGCGCAAATCGATGGTGCTCATTCCAGTCATTGCTGCCGCTGCTATAGTAGGCGTTCTGGGCATCACGTTTGTGCCGCCTGAGATAAGGGACAGGGACACAGGCTTTCCAAAAGGCACCGTCAGGATAGATGACGATGTGGTGACGGTTGAGATAGCCGAGACTGGCCCAGAAAAGCAGAGGTGGATGACCTTCAGGCAGGACCGCCTGCCGCTTGACACTGCGATGCTGATAAAGCATGATGCGCCGGACCTGCATGAGGTGTGGATGCTCAACATCGAATACAACCTTGATCTGATCTGGTTCGACGAAGCTGGCAATGCAGTCTATCTGATCAGAGATGCGCCTCCTTGCGAAAACGTAGTCGAGACTGTCAGCTGCACGTACAAGACAACAAAGCCCGCGCTCTACGTGATGGCTGCCACTTCAGGATTCATTGACGAGCACAGCATAGCCGTCGGGTCAAAAATGACCATCATATCCGCCTAGCTTTATTACAGTGTAGCAAGCAACTATCGCGTGCCATTGAAGTTTGTCCTTGCAGACCCGCATGCAAGACCCCTCTCCAAAAGCGAAGTGGGGCGGCTGCTCGCCCGGCCAAACATATTGAGGTTGGCGTATCTTGACGATGGAAAGCCTGTCGTGCACCCGGTCTGGTATTATTACAGCAAGGACAGGTTTTTTGTAGCGATCGACATCAGCGGTGCAAAGGCTGAAGCGCTGCGCAAGAATCCTGCGGTATACTTTCTTGTGGACGAAAGCCCAAAAGGCGGGCCCACACAGGGCGTCAGGGGTAGTGGCACTGCAAAAGTAGTTGACGATACAGCCTACGGCGCAAGGGTGACCAGACGTAATGTAAAGAGGTATCTGGGCACTTTGACCAGCAAGGCCGCAAAAGCGGTACTCGAGCTGGGTCCCGAGTCATGCGTCATAGAGATCACGCCGTCGTACATGGCAACTTGGAAGTTCTAGGAGCTGATCGTTTTTTTCAGGTCTTCGTATGCCTGCTTTACCTCTTCAATTGCGGCACCATCTTCAAGAGTAGTGATGTCGCCTACCTTATCCCCGCTTGCTACCGACCTGAGCAGCCGGCGCATTATCTTGCCACTCCTAGTCTTGGGAAGCTTGCTTACGAAATATACTTCGTCTGGCGTGGCTATCGGGCCAAGAGTGCTTCTGATGTGAGATATTATCTCGCTTCGCAGGCCGTCTGACTTTATGCCCTCTTTTGGTACGAGAAATGCAATTATGGATTCGCCTTTTGTACTGTCCGGCCTTCCTGTCACCGCAGCCTCTGCGATCGCCTTGTGTGAAACAAAGGCGCTTTCAAGCTCCATCGTGCCCAGCCTATGCCCGGCTACCTTTAGCACATCATCCGCCCTGCCCAGGAGCCACAAATATCCGTCGTGGTCGACAAGGGCATAGTCTCCGGGGTAGTACATTCCATCATACTTGCTCCAATACACCTGCCGGTACTTTTCGTCGTCGCCCCAGAGCGTAAGAAGCATCCCCGGCCATGGCTTTCGCACAACTATGTAGCCTTTTGTGCCAGGCGGCACAGGCTTGCCGTTCTCGTCAACTACGGTTGCGTCGACACCAGGCACAGGGAATGTGGCAGAGCCTGGTTTCATAGGAATAGTCTCAACACCTGTGCACATGCTCAGCATTATTCCGCCAGTTTCTGTCTGCCACCATGTGTCAATTATCGGGCAGGCTTCCTTGCCTATCGTCTTGAAATACCACATCCAGACCTCAGGGTTTATTGGTTCGCCCACGGTGCCAAGGAGTCGAAGCGACGAGAGATCAAATGACTCGGGTATTGCGTTGCCGTATTTCATGTACATGCGGAGTGCAGTTGGT
>JBDZWB010000074.1:0-7419 GCA_040255975.1 Nitrosopumilales archaeon | reverse complement strand
ACCACAATAGCGTACCGGCCTGTAACTGTAAACGGCGAGCACTTCTGGACTGCATACATCATGTACCCGCATACACAGGCAGGTGACGTCATCTCTTTGCTTGATCAGCAGAGGAACTTTAGCATTGCAGTTACTGCCGGGATCGGGATAGTCGCCGTACTGATTGCATACCTTGTGCTGACCAGCAACAGGCGCCTTGGGCTGATGGTCCGGCAAAAGACATTCGAGCTCCGGCAGGCGGTGGACTTGCTTGCGCGCGCCAACAACCAGCTGAAAGAGCATGACAGGATGCAAGCCGAATTCATAAACATAGCCGCCCACGAGCTTCGCACGCCCATACAGCCGATCCTTGGAATTACAGAGCTAAAGGAAGGCGAATTTAACGGCAGGGACGAGGTGAAGATCTCGCGGGAAGACATGGATCTCCTTGTGAGAAACGCCAAGCGACTTGAGAGGCTCTCGTCAGACATACTGCAGGTGACAAGGATAGAGGGCCGCAGGCTCGTCCTCAACAAAGAGTCTTTTGACCTGAACGAGAAGGTAAGAAACGCGGTGGCAGACGCCAAAAACGCGTCAGGCAAAAAGACCGATTTTGTAGTCAAGCTGCCAGAGCAATCGATAATGGTGGAGGCAGACAAGCCCAAGATCTATGAAGTGATCTCAAACCTGCTGAGCAATGCGGCCAAGTTCACCCATGAAGGCACGATAACCATTTCAGTCCATGCATTAGACGGGGTGGCCATAGTCAAAGTAAAAGATACAGGAACCGGCATCGACCCTGAAATCATGCCCAGGCTCTTCACAAAGTTTGCAAGCAAGTCTGACCACGGAACCGGCCTTGGGCTGTTTATAGCCAAGAGCATAGTCGAGACGCATGGTGGTTCGATATGGGGCGAGAACAACCCAGACGGCGGCGCCACGTTTGCGTTCACCCTGCCGCTGGCGGCCATAAATAAAAACGAAAGGGATCTGTCGTCCTAGTAGCCCATTCTTTCCTTTCTCTTGCGCAAATAGTAATACAGCACTAGCCCGGCTGCAATAGTCCCGCCAGCGATTGCCGCTGCGGCGATTAGCGTCCTTGGCTCGGTCATCTCTATCCTCTCTGCCCTTTCAGACCTTGTACGCATCTCCATGTCGTCTTGGGTGGTTTGCATAATAGGCTGGACCAATCATCGCTTTTATTGGTTCAGAAACACCATTCGGCGCGGCCGGTCCAAATAAAAAAAGTGGGAGGGAAGCCTGTCACTGGAACAGGTCTTGCAGAGGATCTATCAGCGGATCCAGCAGCCCTCCATCTTCCTGTCCTGTCTGGTTGCCTCCCGCCGGCGCGCTCTCTGTTATCGTGGTGCCATTGGCGCCAGTGGCCTGTAGCACTATGCCATAGATCGGCTGACCTTGGAAGTGCTGATTTGCCTCTTCCTCCTCCGGCTGTATCGTAATGATTCTGGCCTTCTCTATAGTGATAGTAGTGTCGATGCCGGGCCACGTGCTAGTGCCGTTGACCGCAAAGTCTGCGGTCCCGTTTATCGTGCTCTTGGCCGCCGGGTCGAGCTGGAACTGCGTGTTGTTGCCTACCTTAAAGTTTGAAATGTCTATGCTGTGGTGCTCTGTGCCGTCCGTCCTGACCATGGTAAAGTTTGCGCGGAAGGTTGTCACGTTGCCGCTTTCTGCATCAATGTTCCAGTCGCCTCCGACAAGGAACGGGGCTGATGATGATCCTCCTGCAGTCTGGGTTGCATTGGATTGAGTCGCGTTGGTCTGACCTCCGCCACTCTGGTTGCCTGCCGTGGATGTCTGTCCTCCGCCTCCCTGCTGTATGGTGCCGGTGATCACTCCCTTGGCCGTGAACGTGTCAGTCACGGTCGTGTTTGCTATTGTCGTGGCGTTCTGGCCCTGCGTCTGGTTCTGCTGCTGTTCAGTCTGCTGAGCCAATGCAATATTGCCGCTTCCTCCAACTGACAGCGTGAATGCAGTCGCAATCAGGAGCAGCCCTAGGCCCGCAACTGCTACAGTCTTTACCTTTCTGTCTTCATGCCTATCGGTAGAATTCATTGATCTGGTGCTCAAGCAATATTGGACTTAACTATTGTAATCGTCTGAAACATAACAACAACCCGGGAGAAAAATATGCAGAAGGAATACACAGCTAGCGGCAGCCCGAGGCGAACTGAACCACCCATTTTTCACGCTAGTATCCCGTAAATTCTTCTACCATTATCCTGTCGTCTGGAACATTCAACTCATTTTTGAGGATTTTTCGCATAGCATTTAGCATTCCAGGAGGACCGCATATGTAGAATATAGAATTCTCCAACTGGTCATTGTCCAAATGCCGCATGATCATCGCCTTGTCAATCCGACCTTTTTCACCAGTCCATCCAGCCGGATCCTCGTCAGTAACGGCATAGATGATTTTCAAATTCCTGTTCTTGGATGACCACTGATCAAATTCCTCCTTGTACAAAATATTCTGCTTGTTCCTATTGGAGTCAAACATCACTATTTTCAGTGGCAGCTGATTGTCCGTCGCGTACTTTACCATGCTTCGAAATGGCGTAACTCCAATGCCTCCCGATAGGAATACGGCGGGTTTGGAATAATCGTCATGGAGAACAAACTTTCCCTGCGGTTTCGACACCTTGACTTTTGTTCCTTGTTGCAACTGCTTGAGCCTTTGCTTGTACGGTGATTCTCTTATCCTCGTGCTTATGATCACGTGAGGCTCTGTAGGCGAAGACGCCAGCGTAAAATGCCGCACCGGCCCTTTCGGATTGTTGGTCACGCCATCAAGAGGAAAGAAAGCGTATTGCCCAGCCTTGTAGGCTGGAAATTCTCCTTTTGTGAATCTAAAGGTCATGATGTCGGTGCCCCGCAGCTCCTCTTTTCCGTCCAAAGTCAGCATAAACTCTCCTTGCTGGCTTTTGGATTCTCCCTGCTCTGTCCCCTCTTCTTCTTGAACCGATGACCCATTACTGCTGCCGTCAAGGTTGACCAGTATGTCGCCCGTATTTTCATCGACTTGTACGGGATATGACTGCAGGTCTGTTGCCCACACGGTCTGATCTGAAACCTTTGCATTTCGCACATCAAATATTGCATAATGCCAAGGGCATTTCAGCTCGTACCCTTGCAAAGTGCCATCTTCCAATGGTCCTCCCTCATGAGAGCATACTGCATCCATTGCATAGACCTCCTCTTTCACCATGGCCAAGACAATGGGCTTACCGTCTATGTCCACCCTCATCAGACCTCCTTCCCTGAGATCCTTTTTGTTTGCCGCATTTCGCTGTGCAGGCATATCTGCGATCTGTAATAGAATGGGATTGTATTTACGGATTAGGCTATAGTTTCAAGGTAATTCCATCCGCTAAAAGTTTTCATGAAGGTACCGGATTATCCTCTTGGCGTCCTTTTCGTCAACCTGCATGTCTCTAGCAAACATCGCCTTCTTGCCCTTTGTAATGTCGATCCTCACGTTGTTGCCCGAGACTACTAGGTTCAGCTCCGGTCCCTTCATCATCATGCTCTTTATCGCTTCGCCGCGGAGCGAGTTTTCGCTGACCTTTGGGTTGAGGAACTCGGATGTCATGCTGTGGATGCTGTCCTGTATGGTGACTGCCACCTTGTCGCCTGTTTTCTCGATGGCAAACGTATGCTGATCCAGCGCGTCGATCTCGATCCTTGGTCCTATTGACCCTTCGTCTGCTGCACTCTCCTCCGTGGGAGTCCATGTCATCCCTTCCCTTGCCACCTTGATTACGTGCTTGCCCTCCCCTCCGCTTACAAGCAAGTGCTCGTCTATCGCCTTTTGCAGCTCTTCCGGCGGCAGCGGGCCGGCCGGCCCCCTGTGCCACTGGTTCTTGGCGTCCTCTCTGTCCTTTTCGCCGCTATAGTGCACGATATAGCAGAGCTTGGCGTTCCATCTCCTAACCAGGGCGTACGCCTCTGAAACAGAGATCATGCCAGTTGACGGGTGCTCGTTGTACGTTTCCGTCCCAAGCACCAGAAGGTCTGGGTTCCAAAGGATGTTGTTGTCGGCGCCTGGCAGCTTCAAAAAGTCCCAACCGGCAACGACCTTTCTCTGCCCCGCTTTGATTACATAGATAACCGAGCCAGGGACGCCGGGGTTGTCGCCGGCGTTGTCCGCGGCGATGGGGATTATTGTAAACGGCCCTGCCTCAAAAGGCGTCCCGGGGATGACAGTGACAGGCTCAGCCATATCCTTGATCTGCTGGCCGCATTCCGCCGTGCAGTATGCCTTGGCCTTTCCCTGCAGCAGCGCCGGCAGGTCGCTTGTGTGGTGCCTTTTTGCGTTTGTGATCAGGATCGCGTCAGGCGCGGTTTTGACGCTGTCCTTGATTCCGCCGCCTGCATCGACCAAAAGGTGGAAGCCCTTGTAAAAAACCGAAATAGACGTGTTTGCGCCCTCCCCGCTCACATCAGGAAGCACGCCATTAATTTTTACCGTGAGATCCTGCGAACTCATTTACAGAATTAGATAAATTGATTGCAAATAAAGATAGCTGCCTTGATAGAATCTCATAAAAGATCTTTCTGCATCAAATTCGAATATCGTTAATAACATTCTTGTATAGAGCTACTATAGATTGCCGGCCTTTAGTCCTGTAATGCTTGCGGTACCAGTAATTGCCGGAGTCGTGCTCTATGGCCTACTGGTTTCGTGGGATGCATTGTTTTACGACGCGACTCCTGCGGCCGGCACCAAGACTAACGGCTCGCAGACGTATAACACGCCGGTGACTGACGGCAGCAACGGCACCGCACTCTTTTACGGCTCTGAAACGCCGACCTACATGGAGGAGAGGGTGGGCGGGTCGGAATACACGCTGCAGGAAGACAATCGCACCTTTGCAGGCAACTAGACAATAGCTCTCATAAACAAGTTCATGCTTATACTAATGGTAATGCTCGACGCGAGCTTGATCAGCAGAATCAACGGCCGCCGGGTAATCGTAGACGCGTGCGTGTCAAGGGATCTGGCCAACAGCCTGAAGAACAGCGGCCTTGTCGTGAGGCACGTGGCAGACATCAATTCCGCAATGCAGGATGACGAAATCGCCAGGATTATGCATGCAGACGAAGTGCTCATCACGCGGGACTACAGGTTTTACAGGATGCTTGGAGAGGCAAGGGCAATACTCCTTTCCTCGTCATCCAATTCAGTTGGCAGGAACAACAAAAAGGCCAAGCCCCAGGTGCGCAGGAAAAACAGGCTGCCGTCGCACATCCGAATCGCGCTGCGGGAAAAGCTGGCAGAGGAAGCAAGGACCGGCCTACTCTACATGAAGATATTGTGGGGCATCATGTGGCTGATGCTGTAGCCTCTGCAAACACTAGGCTGCCTTCACGTCCCGCGCCAATGTCGCTATTGTCGCAACAACGGTGCTAGACCCAAACATCAACAATATATCTGATGACTGTGAAGATGTCAAAAATGACATACAAAATAACTATAACATTCAACGACAAGGATTTGACGACTGACGCATTGCTGCGAACTGCCAACTTTCTGAGCGAACAGCTCGAGAGCATGCACATGTCGCATGTTCTAGAATGCCGCAAAGACCGGATAATGCTGGGGAAACTGGTAAAATAGTTCTTGGCTGCGGGCAACATTAAATAAACTTGGATTGAAAAAACTGCCATTGCCTTCTGAAGAAAGACCTGTGGTCGTAACGAGATCGGCTGCAAACGGCATAATCAGCTATTCCAGAGGGCACCACCCAAACGAGGCGATCCTGATACTGCGCGGCAGGGCATCCCGCGAACTGATAACCGTTGACGGCCTTGCCATCCCGCCCTTTGCCTCAAGCGGGCCTTACTTTTCAGGCTTTTCCGACTTTTTCCTGCCCTTTGACAGCTCGTACATCGGCACTGCCCACTCCCACCCTAGCAGGTCGAACAGGCCTTCGCTTGAAGACCTAAACAGGGGATTCTACGGTGCTGTTTCGATTATCATAGCATATCCGTACGAAGACGATATGATGGCAGCTTATGACCGATCTGGCAAGGAGCTGGAGATCAGGATTCTCCAGCCAAGCTGATTTTCAGCCTGCTCTGCAAATATGATTCGTACATCGACTTTGCCAGCATGACGGCCAAGAGCCCATAGAACATGTTGAACGCAAGCGAACCTGTGATCACCCTGTCCATCATTGCAAGCAGGTCGCCGGTCGCAACTGCATACACCCTTCCTGCCGGCACCTGCTGCGTGATCTCTTGTCCGCCAGCCGAATTGAGGAGCGGGATCATCACCGCGTAGGTTATCGGGATAAACAGAATAGCCCACAGTGCAAACCCGGCAGCAAGACCGTATGCCGGCGCATATCTGGAAATTCTTTTTGACGCAAGCGGAACTGAAATCGCAAGGCCGATTACGCTGCCGGCAGCAAGGTGCATCAAAAGCCCAAGCAGAACTGCGCCAGCGCCATAGTCCTGTGCCTGCAGGAGAGCTGAGACGAGCATAATGTAGAACGTGCCCACCGGGAGCTCTGACATCCTCTCCACGAGCAGCAAAAGGCCGCTTATCGCAAGCGACGATACAAGGCCGGCGGCTAGGCCCGAGCAGGCCATCGCCACCCTCGGCCTATGCATGCTTGTTCTGGCCTTCATCCTCCCTTCGCCTCCTATGCAGCTGCTGCGTCATGCCGAACTCTAGTCTCTACCACGTCGCGGGCCGATGTTGCAATCCTTGCAAGGAATCCAAGTATGCTTCCAAAGATGAAATGCATCGCAAGCGCGCCGTACAGGATCGAGTCAGACATCTCGTTCAACCTCTCGGCCCTCGGGTCAGATACAAGCATGCCCTGCAGCGCCGGCTCGACTACAAAAAAGTGCAGCGGGATAAACAGGACAGCCCATACCGCAACGCCTGTTGCGACTCCAGTGCCAAACCAGCTGGCGGTGGAAAAGTTCCTAAGCCGCCTGATTCGCTCTGATATTGCCATGTAGGTCATGCCGATTATCGCGCCTGTCAGAATGTGCATACCAAACCCAAGGTAGATTGCCGGCCATTCCTCAGTCACTCCAAGTGACACCCCTATCATTTCATAGAACGTCCCTGGCGGCAGACCCAGCTGCGCCCCGGCTCCGAGCACCAGTCCAAATATGGCCCACGCCGCGCCGATGCCAAGCATGGCACCAAGTCTGAGCGAGCCCACAAGAGGAGGCTTTTCGTAAACCTGCTCTGTCATGCAATAATATCTCTAATCAAATATTTACGCCTTTATCATAGAGAAGTTTGAAAAGGTTGTAAGATGATAAAGAATAATATGATATTTATATAAAAGCATTATCAAACATCTAAATTATGTAATCGCTAAATATCGACACGTTAATAAGCAAATTCCTGCCTGCTTTTGCTATTTTATGGTAGAAATGTTACTAGTCACCATAGGT
>JBDZWB010000073.1:0-7522 GCA_040255975.1 Nitrosopumilales archaeon | reverse complement strand
CTGATCTCTATGAATTTAAGAGTAACCGGCGTACAACCAGCAGAAAATGTTCTAGAGATAAAGTCTACAAATGAGAGAAATCATCTATTATATTATGACAGAGACGGATGCAAAACTCGATAAATAAGCGTGCTGTCCAAAATTCGTAATGAACATACTCGCCATTGGAGCACATCCTGACGATATTGAACTTGGATGCGGCGGCATGCTGCTAAAGGCAGCACGACAGGGTCACAGCGTCTTTATGTATACATTGACAAGAGGAGCCGCTTCTGGCAATCCCGAACAGAGGACAAAAGAGCTGACACAGTCTGCTAAATTCATTGGTGCAAAAAGGCTTTGGATAGACAATTTCGAAGACACGAAACTTTCGCTCAGCAGCGATCTTATTAATCACATCGAGTTTTTCATTAACAAAGCCGACCCAGACATCGTGCTCACACACTCCATTGGCGATACACATCATGACCATCGGGCGATTGCTGCAGCAACAGTAGAGGCTGGAAGGTTCATCCCAAACATCCTTGCATATGAAATCCCTGTAACACGGGACTTTAAGCCGCAAGTGTACTATGACATCTCTGACGTCATAGACGACAAGATAGAACTCATCAACATCTTTTGGTCCCAGAGGAGCAAGATGTTCCTAAAGTCAAACGCGATTCGGGGTCTTGCAGAATACCGTGCACTCCAGAGCAGGCTCAATACTTCTGTTATTGGAGTCGAGGCTTTTGAAGTGGCCAAACTCTGCTTCGGCAAAGAGTTCAAGTTGTTAAAGGTTCCGCAGGAAAACATACCCAAGGTAGCTTCTGAGCAGATGCCGCGGGAAGTAATCGAGTCAGTAAGCGCTTAGGCCTCTGTCTCTTTCTGACCTGCCATAAGGAACCGCTCGTCGGTTTTCACCTTGTACTTTATTGATCTTGCAGGGACACCGGCAACAATGTCGCCGTCAGGCACATCATGTATGACGGATGCCCCCGAAGCCACTATGACGTTGCTTCCAACCTTGATCTTGTTCTTCAGCGTTGAATTGAGCCCTGTCCACGTAGTGTCGCCGACCATTGTGCTTCCACCAATGACAGTGCCTGCGGTAAGCTCGCAGTTCCTACCAACAACCACGTTGTGAGCTATATGTACCAGCGCGTCGAGTTTCGTTCCATCGCCAATAACTGTATCGGAAAGTGAGCCGCGCGCCACAGAACAGTTGGCGTAGATCTCAACGTTGTCGCCCAACTTTACGTATCCTTTGTGCGGGAACTTTTCAAGCCTGCCCGTGTCATGGCGCTCAAATGCAAATCCGTCAGAGCCCAATGTGGCACCGGATTGGATGATGCAGTTCTTGCCAATTATGCAGTTTTGCACGAGTGACACTCTGTCATAGATGATAGTGTTGTCGCCAATTATGCAGTTGTCGCCAATTACTGTGTAGTCGCCGATATAACAGCCGGAACCAACTTTTGCTGTGTCCGATACTGCTGCCCTTGGGGAAATACCAACTAGCTTTTTTATGCCCTGCATTTCGTTCATGGCGCGCACAAATGCAAGCCGGGGATTTTCAGTAAATATGAGAAGCTGATTTTCTCTTGGATGTACTCTGCCCTGCAATTCACTTTTGCACAATATTGTGCCGGCTTTTGAATTCAAAATGTATGATGCGCCTTTTTCACCCCCGTACCAACAGAACGCAAGGTCTCTCTCTGTAGCTTCGTCTATAGGAGCCGCATCATGCACTTTGCCATTGTCCCCCTCTGCATGAAAGTTGACTCCGAGTTTTTCCAGTACCGTCCGTATGTCCCATTCTGGCACGCGGTTTCACTATATCGTTGAAAATTTGATATTAATGAATTTGGTCGGATCGCTCGGATGAATAATGTTTGTAAGAATCTTACTGCTGAATTTCTTCAAGTCCATAAATCCAATTACTGAAACTGCAATGACAATGACAGACATAGAAGTGGAGAAGAAAGTCGAATTCAAGGTAGACAAGAAGACTGAAGCCGAGCGCGACATGGAAGACGCTGCCGACAAGGTCAGGGCAGGGGCAAAGGCAGTAGGGAACAAGATCCGCGAGCCTGACAAGGATCTTGACACAGAATATGCTGTCGAGAAGGTAAAAGAGAAGCTCGACTAGCTACTCTCTTTTTGTTGTGAATAAATTATTATGTAAGATTCCTGTTGGAAAATCGTTGCTTAACAAGCTAAGGGATTCGCTCCAGCCTACCATGACGAAACTGGGCACGAGCTTTGCCTCTACTGGCTTGTCAGCAAACTTTTGGACTGGCGTTGGATTGGCGCTAGCAATAGCAGCGGGTATTACCTATGCTTCGCCTGCAGTTATCATCCAAATCGTCAACTTGGAATTTGGAATGCCAACCGTTTTCGGCATGCCCCTCGCTACATGGGGGCTCTATGTGCCGGTAATCGGTGGCGTGCTCTTGTTGATTTCGGGGTTCTTTGACATTGTTGACGGAAGTGTTGCACGCGTAACAAAGCAAGCGTCAAAAAAAGGCGCATTCTTGGATTCATCTTTTGACAAGATATCTGAAGTTGTAATTTTTGGAGGCATTGCAGTTAGTGGTCTTGCACCGGCGTTCTGGTGTCTGGTTGCACTTGGATTGTCCCTTCTTGTGAGTTATACAAGGGCAAGGGCTGAGTCACTCGGTGTCGAATTAAAGGGCATCGGCATCGGAGAACGCGCTGAAAGGATGTTAATCCTTGCTATAATCGGAATGATCCCCGTCCACCTTGCAGTTTCTCCGTACTCTGGAATCCCCTCGACCGGCATGTATTGGGCAGTGATAATAGTGTCAATAGTTGCAGGCATCACGCTAGTACAGCGCATAGCTGCAACTGCAAAAAAACTGTCTTCTACCTGAGCTTGCCTGCAGTGCGCCTGTCAACTTCGGACCTTACTTTTACAACGCCTCTGTGGACTGCACATGAAACGCAGTAAAACTTGACATCAGTCGACATTGGAATGTACGCACCAGCCGCCCGCAATTCTTTTGCAAGCGTCGGTTCTACAAGCGTTATTCTTCCGGTAACTTTTTTGGCCTTGTCGCGCGGAACTAGAGCACCACACGAGCTGCAATGCACTACGCCCGAGCTGCCCTTGCCGCCCTTTGACCGGCCTCTGCTCGCCCTTTTCTTCGGCATAGTTCGATTAGGTCGTCAGCCATCCTTTAAATCTTGTGATTGTTTCGTGCTTAAAATGCGGGTAGCTTGTCAGGAAAAATTGTCCACAAAGCTTATAGCTTTATTGACTTAGAGTCTCAGCTAGAAGGGCACGCGCTAGTCCAAAAAGCCGCCATCCCAAACACGGTTTTTGCAGAGGCTGCGCAAACAAGCCCTTTTATTATTCACGTAAACAAGTCTATCCACATTTGAGGATAGGCATCGCCTCTCATATTGTACTTGATACCATCCAAGGACTCACTGGCAAGACATCAGAAAGTATTGGCGGGCCTCCCTGCTATTGTGGACTGACGGCCAAGCGCTTTGGATTTAGCGTCAGTCTGGCTACTAGAATTGGCAAGGACTTTCCGACTGACGGACGCAAAACACTTCTAGATAACGATCTCATCATAAGCGACCGACAGATCGTCGACACACCTACTACAAGATTTAACCTTGTCTCAGAAGGTGAATCTCGTAGGCTGGTGCTACAGACCAGATGCGATCAGCTCACTGCCGATGAAATTCGGGACTTGAATGTTGATTGCTGGCTGGCAAGTCCGGTGATCGACGAAGTTCCGCTAGATGTTCTCAATGCAATAAAGCAAAACCCGGGTAAGAAGGACTTTGTAATGCTTGATCCACAAGGCTACGTGCGACAGGTCGGAAGTGATGGGCAGGTGACACTTTTGAAAAAACTTGACTTGGATCTGTCTGGCATTACTGCGATCAAGGTTGATGCGCAGGAAATGTCCGCACTGACCAGCGGTTTGCAGGGGCTGGAGGGAATGCAAGCGCTGCAATCAAAAGGTGTCAAATTTGTAGTTTCAACTGAACATCGGATCATTCACCTTTTCTACGAAAAGACACACTATTGGATTAAGATGAAAGATATTGATACTCCTGATTCTACTGGTGCGGGAGATATCCTCAGCGCTTCATTTTGCTGCGCATATTTGAAGGAAAAAGATCCTCTCTGGGCGATCTGTTTTGGGGCTGGAGCAGTCAGGGCTGCTCTTGAAACAAAAGAGGTGGGCATGGCTAAGATCCCTTCCAAATCAAAGATAGAGCAAAGTGCGTCGTACTTTTACAATACCGTAGGTTTCAAACAGCTCTCTTAGCTTTAAATCAGGCTAAAAGCAAACACGTAGTAATAGCAATGAAAGTGGCGCTTTCAGGCGTCGACTCTAGAGATGGGGCACTCCTCTCCAAGGTGAAAAAGACGCTTGATTCCCTGAACGTCAAGACACAGATCATGAAGGACGACTATCAGACCGCAAGGGAAGTCGACCTCGTCCTAGTAGCCGGAGGCGACAGAGGCATACTCGACTACTTCCACAAGGTTGAAACTGATTCAGCACCTGTGCTGGGGATCTATGAAACTGACTCGACAGGCTTTCTCGCACAGCTTGAAGTCCGGGATCTTGAATCAGCGACTGCAAGGCTAAAGCGTGGCGACTATTCTGTAGACCATGTATTTAGACTGGCAGTCAAGGTCGATGGCAAGAAGGTTGATCCTGCCCTGAATGATGTAGCTGTCTTCCCAAGTAAAAGTGCCACTTTGATGGAGCATGTGTTGCGCATTGACGGAAACGACATTTGGCACGACAACAGCGACGGCGTCATAATTTCAACACCGACCGGCTCCACCGCATATTCCATGTCGGCGGGAGGTCCGATGGTGATGCAAAAAGCGCCAGTTTTTCTTGTTGTATCGGTAAATTCGCTTGACAACACGCGCAGGCCGCTGATAGTCCCAAATGACAGCAGGCTTGAGATCACTGACATTACTAGTCGCTATCATTGTGAGGTTGTTCTAGACGGCGGGCGCAGGATGCAGATAAAAAAGATGCTCGAATGCTCAAGACATGAGTTTGCTGCTCGATTGGTCAGACTTGCGGGCGACCCGTCATCAGCAGCGTCGCTTATGGCAAAGAAAGTGAAACTTGCTGAGGACATGCTAAAGATGCCTCCAAGTGCCAAACTCATTTTAAAGACACTAGAATACGAAGGAGCGCTCAGCCAGAAGGACCTAGCTACAAGGACTATGTTGCCTGAACGCACAATCCGGTTGTCGCTGAGCCACCTGATCAGCCAAGGATATGTCAAGAAAAAGACGTCGCTTCGCGACGCCCGACAGAGGATCTACGAGCTCAAGATTTAGCGGCTGCCTTTACAAATGCATCAAACGCTTGTTCTGGCTTGCCCGGTCTACTGTTGAATTCTGCATGATATTGGACGGCAAAGTAGAACCTGTGGTCAGGTATTTCTAGTATTTCCATGCGTCTCCCATTGTCCGAATGTGCAGACAGCCTCAACCCCTTCTTGTTGACGATGTCAAGGTATTTCTGGTTGAATTCATAGCGGTGCCTATGCCTTCTTTTTATTGCAGTCGAACCGTATACCTTTGCAGCTAGCGTCTTTGGCATTATGGAAATGTCATGTGCACCAAGCCGCATTGTTCCTCCCATGTCGTGTATGTTGCGCTGCTCTGGCATGAAATCTACCAGCGGATTTTTTGTATTCTGATCAAGCTCGGTAGAGTTTGCATCTGTCAATTTGCAGACATGTCTCGCAAACGCGACAATTGCAAGCTGGAACCCAAAACATATTCCAAGGTATGGGATATTGTTAACTCTTGCAAAGTTGGCTGCACCGATTATCCCTTCGCTTCCGCGCTTGCCAAAACCACCCGGAGCCAATATGCCATCAAATTCCTTCAGTATAGAAAGGCTGGACTGGCCACCGTTTTCAAACTTTTCAGAATCGATCCACTGGATTTCAACTTTTCTGCCAATGCCTGCCCCTGCATGCGACAACGCATGGTAGACGCTGACATAGCTGTCTGGCAGAGTCACATATTTCCCAACAACGGCTATTCTGACGGATCCGTTGTATTTTGAAAACGACTCGGCTATCCCCTTCCAATTGCCCCATTGTGGGACAGACCTCTTGAGAGCAAGTCGCTCGGATATTGCTTTGAGCATCCCTTGATTTTCAAGGACTTCGGGGACCTTGTAGATCGAAGGTGCATCGTGGCATGATATCACGCACTTTTGCTCGACACTTGCAAACAACGAAATTTTGCGTCTTGCGTCATCACTTAGCGGCATCTTGCACCTAACTGCAAGTATATCCGGCTGGATGCCTATTCTGCGAAGTTCCTGCACACTATGCTGCGTCGGTTTAGTCTTTTGCTCGCCGACAACATCCAACACTGGAGCCAGAGTCACATGTATGAAAAGTGTGTTTGACTGACCAAGCTCCAACTCCATCTGTCTGAATGCTTCAAGGAAGGGCAGGCTTTCGATATCGCCCACTGTGCCTCCACACTCTACAACCATAATGTCTAGCTTTTCATCGCCTGCAATCTTAAGGAGTGTATTCTTTATGGCGTCTGTAACATGCGGGATTATCTGCACGCACTGACCTAGATACTTTCCTTCGCGCTCTGCCCGGATCACGTCCATGTAGACTCTGCCTGTCGTGATGTTGTGATCCTTGGTCATGGCAGTGTCGATAAAGCGTTCATAGTTGCCGATGTCCATGTCGCATTCACCTCCATCGTCAGTGACAAAGACTTCGCCATGCGCAACCGGGTTCATAGTGCCTGCGTCATAATTTACATACGGATCTATCTTGACACAGGAAACTTTGTACCCTGCAAGTTGGAGAAGCTTGGCAGTTGAAGAGGTGGTTACACCTTTTCCAAGGCCCGACATTACTCCGCCTGTAACGAAAATAAACTTGCTCTCGTTTGGAGACTTGGACTGCACATTACGCTTTGGAAAAGCACCTTTTTATTCCTTTTCTGTTCTATCAGCGCTATCTTAATATGAAGAAAACGCGCTACTGATATTGTTCTCACAAAAGATGGATAAACAGCAAAAACTCAAGGGTAGATCTGCAATAGAAGCCGCCCACGTCGGTGTCACTGGAGAAGATGAAGTGAGGCTTGACGCAACCATATCTGAGCTCTACGGAGTCGGAAGTGACGAAGCAGCAGACATACACGCCAACTACCATATCGACAAGATTTTTGCGTCGCTTGCTAAGAGGGCGGGAGAAAATGGGATGAAGAGGGAAATTCTCGTAGAGCGAGTGCGGCATCTGGATATTTCGGGCACTGCTACTCAAGTGGCAAAAGGCAAATTGACAGAGGCCGCCGCCGTTGACGCGCTTTTTAGAGGCTTGACGGTGATAGAGAGCGACGGCAAGGCGGAAGATAGGTTCAACATCTATGGTTAGAGTTATGCATGTGCAAGGAATCTTGTCAAAAAGTCTTCCAGTTCGTATTCTCGAAACTCTTCATGTGCGTTATTTCTGCTGTGGTTTTGCGCGTCGGGAT
>JBDZWB010000255.1:0-2018 GCA_040255975.1 Nitrosopumilales archaeon | reverse complement strand
GGTCTTGAACTCGAGCACCTTGATGTAGTCGTCCTCTGTGATATCCGGCGCTTTGTTGAGCCTTATCTCCATCATCTCGCCCTCGCTCATCCTGGTCGCCGCGTTTGACAGCTCGTTTATGATGCGCGCATCCTTGAGCTTCGATCCGATGTTGAGTATGATGCCAAGCACAAAGTCTGCGGTGAGTATGCTGCTGTTGTAGCCGTACTTTACGTGGAATGCCGTCTTGCCCCTTCTCTGGTTCTCCTCGTCTATGATGTCGTCGTGGATTATGGATTCGGTGTGGAGGAGCTCTATCGCGGACGCTGCAAGGTATGCGTCCTGGCCCGGCTTTTTCGAGTTGATCGCCTCTGCCGAAAGTACAAGTATAAGCGGCCTGATTCGCTTGCCTCCGTCGCAGGCGTAGCGCAGCGGGGCGTGAAACTCGGACCAGGAATAAAGGTCAAGCTCGCGCACAAGCGCGTCTTCGATTCTTGACAGGTGGTCGGCAAACTGCTCGATTAAGGGGTTGGCCTCGACGTTGTTTCTCCTGCTCAAAACCAGCTCTATTCCTGAGGATACTTCAAGAGGTGTCAATATTAATTTAATGATTTAAAGTGCTCCGGCCGGGATTTGAACCCGGGATCTGCGACTTGAAAGGCCACAATGCTTGACCGGACTGTGCAGCCACATGGCTACTACACCACCGGAGCACTCGCAGAGTTTGTAAGAACCTTCACATAAAATCCTTTCTTGCAAAATTTTCGCAAGGTTTTTGAATGAGGGAGAAAAGAGATCACCTATGGACATTATCCAGAGGATCGATTCGGAAATTGAAAAGCGCAGCCTGCTAAAGCACTCTTTCTACCAGATGTGGACAGAGGGCAAGCTGACGATCGATCACCTTCAGGGTTATTCAAAGGAATATTTCCAGCTGGTCAAGGCGGTGCCCGGCTTTGTAGAAAACATTGAAAAGTGGACCGATAACCCGGATGTCGCCGGCAACGCAAGGGAAGAGGCCGAGCACGTCGAGCCGTGGGTTAGGTTTGCAACCGCACTTGGCGTTTCAAGGAGCGAGCTTGTCGACTATGACGGCGCTGAAAAGACAAACGCCGCAGTAGCAAAGATGATGGGCCTCTCGCAGGCCTCGTTTGAGGAAGCCGTGGCGGCAATGTACGCCTATGAAATGGAGCTGCCAAGGATAAGCAGAAGCAAGATCGACGGGCTGAAAAAGTTCTATGGCATGAACAGCGAGGACGCTACGAAATATTTCGAGATCCACGAAGAGGCTGACGTCAGGCACGCGCAGGTCTGGCGCGAGATCCTGCAAAAGATCCCTGTAGACAGGCAGGAGGCGGCGTTTGCAGCCGCTGTAGAGTCGCTCAAGGCGCAGAACATGCTGCTGGACTCTGTTCAGGAAAAGTACGTCGGCGGCATGATGAACTGCTAGTCCGCCAAACCTTTATAGATACTCTGCATTTACGGATTTTCGATCGGGCCCATAGCTCAGCCTGGTAGAGCGACCGGCTCATAACCGGTCGGCCAGGGGTTCAAACCCCCTTGGGCCCACCTTTTGTCGGGTTCATCTGCCTCGATAAGTGTCGAGGAGTCTAAAATAGACTGTACCACAACCCCTGCCCTCAATCGGTACAAGAGTATTTACTTTTTCAAAGACAACCGAAAGTGGAGCTGGCTGGAATGACCATGATCTTGAATATCGTTCTTGCAGCAATACCGACTCTGAAGAATCAGGTCAATGTAGGAATTATCCAAGATTATCATCAATATCTGAAGAGTCAAGGAACTAGCGACAGACATCAAAGAAACAGTTCTGCTACAAAGTCGGTGTTTTTGGTTTAGTGCTGCAAGGTGGTTGTTTTTGCTGCATGTCGGTTGTTACGGCATTGGAAAACTAGGAAAGAAAATACCTGTCCTTTTCTTCAATTCTTCTATCCTCTGTCTCATGGTCATTGCAGGCAAATCATTTCCGAATAATTCCCAAACATGAGATGGAGCGTCAAGATCGCCTTCATCAAGTT
>JBDZWB010000072.1:0-7543 GCA_040255975.1 Nitrosopumilales archaeon | reverse complement strand
GCCACCACTATGACTCCTTGCCTTTCCAAGTCGGGTTTGCTGCTCCTTGTCTTTCCAATGACGTCGATCTTTTTTTCATGCGCATGCAGGGCCAGATTTCCGCCCATTTTGCCAAGACCCACTATGCCAAGCTGCCGCTGCATATGTCTACTAATCACTCTTTTCTCCGGTAAACCCGCCAAATGCCAGAAATTCTACCATCTCGTTTCCATCGTTTCCTATGGAATGCATGGTTTTTTCAGGAATATAGATCACGTCGCCATCCCTGAACCGGACAGTCTCGCTACCCACTTTTATCCTGCCGGTTCCGTTGATAATGTAGTAAACCTCTTCATGGTCCTGATGATCATGTGGCTCATACGATAGAGTAGGCTGCAATTTTGCAAGCGAGACATAGGTGATGCTCTTTAAGCACTGAAACTGAAGGTCAACTTCTGCGTCGATATCCCCGTGCGTCTTGTACTCCATTGCAAGCAGTCGCCAGTCAAGACCACTCTTGTGCGCTATAGTTGGGTAAACGTCTCTCCAATTCCTAGATACAACAGCCAATATGATGAGTCACTACGCAACAAGTTATTTTATAATTTCATACAATACTGCCCTTGCGGGCGAACCATCGAGTCCTCGCAACGAAAGAGGCAAGCACACCAGAAACATCCTTTTCTTGATAAATTTTCGTAGCCGATCCAGATTTTCAATAATGCCGACATTGTTTGATAGCAAGAGTTTGTGGACAGGAGCTTCTTTGGATCCATATTTTTCTATACTCAGGGTGTCTATACCTACTGATTTTATCCTATTCTTCAGAATCCATTTTGCTGCAGACAACTCTAGGTAAGCAAACGTTTTGCGCTTATTTCCCGTACCAGTATAGAGAAGGAGGATGTCGTCCTTGCTTATAATGGATGAAAATTGATCCAAGTAGTCTGCACCAATGCCTGAGCTGTTATTGGCCCCTCTTTTATGCGACACATCTATGATTATGCTCTGCCCGATGAATTTTGAAAGGGGTTCCTCGTCTACGCCTCTGCCATGTGGGAGAAAATGTTTTGGAGCATCGATATGGGTTCCAGTATGCGAACCGATGCTAATCTTGGTGAGGTTGACCTTATTCCTAGCTAGAGTGTAGTATTGGTCAAATCTAGGTTTCGGATCATTTACGTACACCTGCATTAAAGGCGTGATGCAACGGGTAATATCATGGAATTTGCGTACATCTATCGTTAATCTACTACCATCCTTTTTCATTTATCGCTCGTGATAATTAGCATTCTAAATATTTTGAAGGCTATTGTGACAATGGGCTAGTATTCCATAATCTTCTTTGCCTCAAAGTCTCTAGCATGGGAGCTGCATAGCGACAGTTTGAACACTCCTTCGTTCCATTCCATGATGCAGCCGCAGGGCATGGCTTTTCGGTTATCCAATGACTACTTCATTATCAATACGATCATATTTCTGGGTTAGCTAGATCGCAAAAGAATTCAGCAACAGCTAGCCATTATTCGGATGACATTGGAGGAAACGTTATGCAATAACCTAGTAGCTTCTTAGGCTATACTTGGTTTGCAGAAAGTACTAGAAGTAAATGGGAAATCTTTAATCGGATGCTACAATCGGGTTTTGAAATCATGCAAACTAATCCAACAAAGTTTTAAGACATGGTTTTGCTGGGCTCGCAATGCAAGAAAGACATCCACCGGAAAACAACCGACGTGAGTACGTCCTTCTGAGAAGGGGCTGGACTGTCAGAAGACTTTGGATCCTGTCAATGGTAGGACTGTCGGGGCTGGCATTGGATGCGGTATTTCATACACTTGATTCGGGCACGCCGCTGACCATCATTTTTGACGGAGCGGACTTTTCAACAGGCGAGATGGTCCTGACTACTTCAAAAGAGATCGCAACATTATCTTGGGTAGGGCACACGATGTTTCTGGCTGCATTTGCACTGCTGATAGTGCTGCCGCGGGTGTTCTTTGGCAAGTCGCCGTGGACAGAGCGGGCAGCCGGCGGGCGAACATGGACCGTGCTGAAAAGGGGCCGCACGGTAAAGCAGCTATGGATGATAGCAATGGTCGGGCTGGCTGGAATGGCACTGGACGTCGCCTTCCACTGGATACAGGATGGCTCGCCTGACCAGGTGCTGCTCAACGGCTCTGACAATCCAAACCCGGCAATCAACGTCCTAGCGCTGATGGCACACGCCATGTTCATAGGCGCGTTCACGATGCTGATCTTTCTGCCAAAGATACTCTTTGCCAGACACACGACGACAATGCCCGTCGCAAAAAGATGAATCTGCAAATGATAGCGGCGTCAGCCGCACTCGCCTTTTTCTTGGCAGGCACATCGAACTATGCCGATGCCCACTCCGCCGTCAACAATGAGGCGACGGTAAAGAGCGTAGACGAGTACCAGATAGCATTTCAGCAGTACCCCGAGGTTGCAAGCGAAGGCGAAAACGCAACTCTACATTTCAGCATCCTTGAAAGTGACAGTTCAGGCGTTCAGGGCGTTTACGCCGCAATGCTGATGAAGGAAAAAGATTCAGGCAGGGTTGTAGAGCAGACGCCGTACAGGTTCTATGAAGTTGGCGACATCTCCATCCCCTACAAGTTCAAAGATGGCGAGAAGTATGTGGCGACGCTGGTGGCAAGAACCAACGAGGACCCATCCAGGCCGATTCAGGCGGACTTTGACATCCCAGTAGGGCAGACAATGTCTCAGAGCGAGCTTCTCGTGATGGTAGTGCCCTTTATGGCGGCTCTTGCAGGCAGTTTCGTCTATCTCCTCCGGAAAAAATGATCTCCCGCCTTAGAGGGTCTCGCTCGCTTCCCTTTTTTGTTCTCTGAGCGATTCTTCTTCGAGGTTCTTCCTTACCCTGTACAGGTTTTCGTCAATGCCTGCACCGAAATCCGGCCCGGGATACACCACGCCTTCCATCCTGTCCTGCTCCACCTTGTGGAACCCGACCTTTGCCTTCTTTTTCCCAGTTCGCCTCATGCACAAGCTTGCACCAGATCGTTAAAAAAGTTCAATGAATCCGCGCACCTTAATAGCGTCGGAATCGATCATGTGGCATTGGTGGCAATATCGATCGGCGACCCTGCAATCCTTTCAGGCGGCAACGCCGCAATGCTCTTTGGCGGAATCATAGCCGGCATTGCCGTGTCGGTATTTGCCTGGTGGTATGCCCGCCGGAAAGCCAAGATAGACTCGCGTTAACCCGCGGCGCGCCCTTGAATCGCTATAAGGCATAAAATGCAACTATCGCCATCTTGTCGTTTCAGATAGGACGGGTCCGGGGCATACCAGTGAGGCTGCACTTTACGCTCGTCCTGGCGTTCCTGCTCATCATGTGGACTCTTGCAGTAGGGTTCATGCCGCAGTATTCGCCCGGCCTGACTACTGCGCAGTACTGGATCATGGGCGCCGCCGGAGCCGTGGTGCTGTTCTTTTCAGTCTTTGTGCACGAGCTGATGCACTCTGTAGTGGCCATCCACTATGGAATGAAGATCAGGCAGATCATGCTTTTCATATTTGGAGGCGTCTCAGAGATAACCGAAGAGACAAAGGACTTCAAAAAAGAGTTCAACATCGCGATTGCCGGACCCGCTGCCAGCTTTGCAATAGCGGCGGTGCTTGCAGGGATATGGTGGGCAGTATCGAGCGCAGATGTCGTCAACTTCCAGCTGAGGCTTGCGGTGCAGACCATAGAAGGCGTGCTGCTCTATGGAGCAATAATAAACGCGCTGGTCGGGGGGTTCAACCTGATACCTGCATTTCCGCTTGACGGGGGCAGGGTATTGCGCTCGGCCCTCGTCAGGCAGAAAAAGAGCTTTGACGACGCGACAAGGATTGCGGCAAGGGTGGGCGTCGCGATATCGTACGGGTTCATGGGCCTGGGCTTTGTCATAATGCTCACTGGCTCGTTTATCAGCGGCATCTGGCTCCTAGTCATTGGCTGGTTTCTAAACAGCGGAGCCCAGTCGTACCTAGCGCAGCACGAGCTCTCGTCGGTGCTGTCGGGTGTGAGGCTGAGGGACATCATGAACACCAGAGTCATTGTCGTACGAGAGGATGTCATGGTGGATGAGCTGCTGAGGGACTACTTTGGGAGCCACATGAAAAGCGCGTTTCCAGTGGTGGATGCCTCCGGCCGGCTCTCCGGGATGGTCACGCTCAAGGCAGCGGCGCAGGTGCCTGCTGAAAGAAGGCAGCTGGCAAGAGCCGGCGACATCATGGTGCCTGCCGGCGAGCTCGCAGTCATGGCGCCGGACAGGAGGGCCGACGAAGCGCTTCAGCAGATGACCCGGACGCGAATCGGCAAGGTGTTTGTCTGCGACCCTGACCGGAGGCTGCTTGGGCTTGTGAGCAAGACCGACATACTAAGCGTTGCCAGCGAAAGGCAGGAATACAGAAAAGAGCTTGAAGGCTACAGGGAGCAGCGCCGCACTGCGAGCGACTCTGCCGAAGCTGCATAAAAAAGTAAAAAAGAAGAAGAAAGTTTAGGTGGCGTTCTTGCCTTCGAGGTGCGCCCTCAGCATCCACGCCATCTTTTCGTGCTTTTGCACGGCTTCAAGGAAAAAGTCGTTTGTCGCCATGTCCTCATACTGTTCCTCGGCCTCGTCGGCATTCTTCCTCAAGGTCTTGATTATCGTTTCGTGGTCCTTGAGCAGGTTCGAGACCATTGTCTGGGCGTCGGGGTTCTGGCCGGGCTCTTCATTGATGCTCGAGTGCCTGACAAACTCGTCCAAGGTGCCCAGCGACTTGCCTCCAAGCTGCCTTGTCCTCTCTGCAACCTCGTCTATCATCTCGTCGAGTATCTCGTACTGCTCCTCAAAGAATTCATGGAGCTGGTGGAACCGGGGGCCTACCACGTTCCAGTGGTACTTTCTCGTCTTTGTGTAAAGAACATACTCGTCGCACAGCCTCATGTTTAGAGTTTCAACAAGCTTTTTCCGAGCATCGTCCTTGACTCCGATGTCGGTCTTGACATCCTTGTCCATTATCGCCGATTCGGTAGCACTTTTTGATGCCATGTGAACAATATGCCATGAAATTATTTATGAGATATACAACAAGGTGCCGGACAGCTTTATTACATTTGGTCGCCTAGTGCCGGCATGGCAAGGAAGGCTACCGCACGGGATGTCGACATGCTTTTCCGGATTGCCGAGCTCTACAACACCGACTATGACTTTGCCGCAGCCGAGTGGTTCTGGGGACAGTTCCACGAAAAGACGATCGAGGAATTTACCAGCAAGTACGCCCACGGAAGCAGGGAATACCAGTATTTCGAGCGGTTTACAAGCAGGTTCGAGCTTGCAGGACTGATGGTTGAGCAGGGGTTCCTGAGCGCCGACCTGTTCTTTGACCGCTATGGCTCATTGCAGACTGAGTGGGAAAAGTGCAAGCCCATAGTCTACGGCCTGCGGGAAAAGTGGAACGAGCCTAGGCACCGGGAGAACTTTGAGCTTTTGGCGGAACAGGGCAAAAAGTGGCAGGACAAGCACCCGCCCAAGGTGTGAATGAAAAAGAAGCATGCCATCATGGCACGACGGCACGTATGAAGCAAGCAGCCATCAAGACGAATATTGGTCTTCGCCACCAAGCGATTCAAGGTAAGCTGAATGGCACGCCTTGCACTGGTTCCCGACAAACTCTTTTTCGTCAACTTCCTGCTTGCAGGTGTTGCACTTTTTCATTTTTTGAAAAAGCGATTGCTGCTATTGATAACTGTTTGCCTGATAATAGACTCTTCTAGAGCAGAAATTCAAAATCGTTAAGGTTCTTGCCGAGCAGCATTAGCTAAATGGGCCTGATAACTTGGATTGCGGTAATCGTCATTGTCCTTGTAGCGATCGGCCTTGGAGTTGGAGTCTTCTTTTCCGGCCTGATAAGGGGGGCCGAGATAATAGGCCAGAACCCCGCTGTTCAGAACGCTACTCTGGAGGCGCAGGAATTTGTTACCGACAGGACCGAGATCGACGGCACAGACGTACTGGTGATAACAACCAGCGAGGCAACCTACACACCTGGCGAGCCCATCGTGTTTACGGTAAAGAACATCGGCGACCAGACCCTGACGTTCCCTGACGCCGTACTTGGAATGGAAATAAAAAACGTACAGACCGGTGAAGGGTTCACAGTGGCGGCGGCCCAAGTCGTCACAGAGCTAGCGCCAGATGAAACAAAGACAATAACGTGGGACGAGGATGCTAGGGCAGGCGACTATACTGCGA
Organism: Nitrosopumilales archaeon; assembly: GCA_040255975.1. Classification (GTDB taxonomy): domain Archaea; phylum Thermoproteota; class Nitrososphaeria; order Nitrososphaerales; family Nitrososphaeraceae; genus Nitrososphaera. The sequence continues at coordinate 1,295 of JBDZWB010000072.1, read as the reverse complement.
CAATCCACACCACCGCCGATCAGGGCATCACCGCGCAGGTCAGCTTCAGGATCATAGAATGAGGACTGCGGCACTGACTACCGTGGTCCATAGGCCGTCCTTGTGGCCCTCTGCCGACTGGGTAAAGTTCTGAGTCCTGTAGATCTTGCTTGAGAGCTTCCACTGCTCCTCCTTTTCATTCCATGCCAAGCTTGGGTCGTTTGGCAGCCCAAGAGTGGTTGCAAGCATCTCCATTGCCATGTCCTCCGCATAGTCTCCAGCCTTTTGCGCTGTCTCGCCGGTCGGGTGGTGCTCTGACAGGTAGCCATGCTGGCTTTCGTCGGCCGGCCTTGCAAGCCCGATGGACGCGGCCACAAGCCTGTTTGGCTCGTTGGTGGCAGCCCTTGCCATTATCGCAAAAGTCACCTGACCTGGCAGCAGGCGCTTCCTGCCCTCCTGCCTGCTAACTATTCTGCAGCGAGGAGGCAGGATGCTTGACACGGAGACGAGGTTGAGGTCCGCTATCTCGGCGTCTCTGAGCGCAAGCTCAAAGCTCGTCAAATAGTCCTTGTGCACGCCCTTGCCCTTTGTAAAGAACATCATTTTCGGCACATAGAGCGCGGGGTTTGAGATGGAATCCTGCAGTTCCATGAAGGGGATAGGCAGACAAAACAGATTAGGGTTCTACATTCATCCATAGCTGTATTATATCGGCAGCGCCAATATGTAATTGAAAATGATGGAGAATGCAGTCTTTTTCCGCATTGGCCATGCCAATAGTGAATTCACTAGGAGCATCTGGCTACCCTGCGCTGCAGACATTCCTGTTTCATATATTGGATAGGAAGAACAGGTTCTTCTTGCTTTCAAGCAAAAAGACGTTCCTTGTCATGCTGGCCGCGGCTGCGGCAGAGATGCTAGAGGAAGTATTCTAAATCGCGGGCATGTCTCTGCCCGCTTCATTATTTTTTGCCAGTTTTGCAATAATCTAGTTTAATATATTCCAGCCAGCAAAAAGGCTTGATTGAAGATCCGGGACGTGCAGGTGGGAAGCAAGCTTGTGCCCAAAGTGCTTGGCATAATCAACACAAGCCCCGAGTCATTCTACAAGGCGTCTGTCCGGACAAGCGAGCAGGATATCGCAGCGGCTGCTAAACAGATGCAGCTTGACGGTGCGCACATCATAGACATCGGTGCAATGTCCACGGCCCCCTACCTTGAGACCGTAATCCCTGTCGAGGAGGAGATCAGGAGGATGAAGTTGGCGGTGAGGGCCGTGAAAAGCGCCTGCGACCTGCCAATTTCGGCGGACACTC
>JBDZWB010000254.1:0-2056 GCA_040255975.1 Nitrosopumilales archaeon | reverse complement strand
GGAACCTCCTTTTGGTTGATACGCGGCCATTCTCAAGCTACGCTGAATCGCATATCCCAGGTGCAGTCAACATCGAGCTCATGCAGTTTCACTGGATAGACACTTCCAAGGAAGGCATTAGCCAGTTCAACAAGCAAGCTAATGCATTGCTCTCAAATATTGGGGTTTCAAAGAACAAATTTGTCGTGTTTTATGACGATGTCTCTGGAATGTCAGCTGCAAGGGGTGTATGGTTGCTGCTATATTTTGCGCACAACAATGTCGCCATGCTCGATGGTGGCATGAATAGTTGGAAGGCGCAAGGCTTCAAGACAGAGACCCGGACCAATCCCTTTGTGCACTCTAAGTTTGATGGCAAGCCCGACCCCAAGATTTTGGCCGACTTTGCAAGGATCAAATCGGCTATAAAAAAGAAAAAGACAATCATTGTAGATGCTCGATCAAAGGAAGAGTATGACGGCTCTGCAATCAGAGCGGCCCGGGCCGGCCATATCCCTACTGCCATTAATATCGACTGGCATGACAATCTGGAACAGGATGTTTTCAAGAGCCCTCCGACATTGAACCAGATGTACAACATTCCAAAGGATGCCGAGATCATAACCTACTGCCAAGGCGGCTACCGCGCAGCCAACACGTTCGTGGTGTTAAAGATGCTCGGCTTCAATAATGTTAGGATGTATCTCGGCTCTTGGGGCGAATGGGGCAACAAGCTAGACCTTCCAGTGGAAAAATCTAGTCGTAAATGAAATCCGAGCTTATCTTTAGAAGCCTTTTGTTCTTTAGAAAATAGCAACTGGTTAACTTGCGCTTTTGAGCCAGTTTCAGGACCAAGATCTGCATAAAGAATATCGACTGCATCAACAGGCCGATACCTTCTTCTCCATTGAAATTAGCATGTACCGAGGAAAATCCTTCGCTACGCAGCCTCTTGTCTAACTGTGCATTTCCCATTATGATCACATTGTCATTCTTTTTGAGGCTAAAGAGTGGAGCGTGGCAAAACTCTTCCGCAGGATATGCAAGCCCCTTTGTGCCGAAAACTTCGTTGAACTTCAGAGTGCCATAAATTGCAGTCGAGTACAGGATGCCGTCGCCAAGAATAAAGCATGTGTCTTTGCTGATTTTCTTTACGGCCTTTTCTGCACAACCTTTTGCCTCTTTGTAGACTCTGTCAAGGTCTGCCGGCAGTGATATCTTTGTAGCCAGTGAAGCACAGGCAAGCATGCTAGAGGTAAAGCTGATGGTCCCTGAAGTAGCGACGCCTGCACTCCTGTATTTCAATTCGATTACTCGATCGCACTCATTGGCAAGCCGGCTCGCCTTTCTTGCGGTGATGGCCGTGGTGCGAGCTCCATTTCTTTTGGCAGTCTTGGCAGCAAGTATGTTGGCTTTTGTATTTCCCGAAATGGAAGTGACATAGACGTTGCGGCCCTTTACGACCGACGGGTTGCTAATCACATCTGTGGGATGGCAGCAGAGGGCGCGGCCTGCGGAAACGTACTGCGCGGCAAGCCCTGCAACATACGAATCGCCTGAGCCCACAAAAAGACAATTCCTATCTGGCCGTGGCAGATCCTGCTTTTGCAAATCTTGCAGCTGGTATTCTATTTCCACTTGCATTGCCTCTATTGCGTTCACTACACCACAGAACTGAAGGGTCTTTTAAAAAAGTTTGAATAGTTAGAATTTTTCTTTGGACAGCTTTTTGGCCTTGATGTGGTCTACAAAGTAGAACAGATACGCCCGTTCGTTTACCTTCAAAACCCATGGGATAAACGACTCTTCCTTACTGCTTTTCTCCCCTATCTCAAAGCCTGAGCTCTCAACCAGCTTTCTGAAAGACTGGGCGTCGTAGGTTTTTTTCGCTGGTGGGTCGCGGTTATAGTCGTACGGGTCCGTAATTACGACATCGCTGTGTGGCTTTAGTAGCTTGTGTATGGATGCAAGAAGCTTGTCCGCGTCGACAAGCTCGATCAGGTTCAGCGTCAGTATCAGGTCAAACTTGCCAGGGCTGAATGGGGCGCTTAGCGAATCTGCCACGCAGAATTCTGTA
>JBDZWB010000071.1:0-7654 GCA_040255975.1 Nitrosopumilales archaeon | reverse complement strand
ATAAAGGCAAGGGAAGAAGAGCACAAGCGCAGCAGAAATAGGCACAAGCATTAGCTTGAAAGAAGGATATAGATTACAACCGCGCCAAGGCATGCAAAGAGGATCATCGTCGCCTTCCACATTCCAAAGCTTGCCTTATCACTGATGTCCCACATGCCACCCTTTATGTTACTCGGGTTGTACTTTCTCTTGATCTCCTCGTAGCTGTAGACGGTTGAAAAGTCGGCAGGCGGCGTCCAGCCAGGAGCACGTTTCGGGGTTCTAAAAGCAGTGCCGTCATAGTTCTTCCTTGCTTGTTCGTCAGAGAGGATCTCATAAGCCTCAACTATCTTCATAAACTTTTGACGCGATTCTTCAGAGTTGCCATTCTTGTCTGGGTGGTATTTCAGCGCCAGATGCCGGAAAGATTTTTTTATTTCGTCTGTGCTGGCAGATGGGTTTACCTCAAGTATATCGTAATAGTTCGGCACGCCGTACCAAAAGCAGGACAACTAAATAATTATTTTCTTATGGCTTTGAGCGCTCGGCCCTCACTTTCAGGGATCTGTTCATTTCTTCAAAACCTTGTCTGATGTCGGTGTCGATGCTTTTCCCAAAAAATCCAGCTAACAAACCGTCAAACACTTCCCGGTGTATAAATCGGACTTTGTCGGCCTGCAGTTGCTCGATAGTAAAGATGTGCTCCCCGTTCAACAGCCAGCTTTTGCCCATCCAGCGGAGCTCGCGCCCATCATCGACTTTTGTTATTGTCGGCTCATATTTTCTATTCTTGCCAGCTGGTGTATGCAAGGAGATCTCTATCTTGCCACCTTGCTTTGCTTGGCCAATTATCCTGTTTATGAAAGGGTTCCACTCTTCGTAACTTTCAAAGTCAATAATTATGTTCCAAACAGCTTCTGGAGAGGCATTAATCTCGATCTCTGTACGTAGCTCTTTCACACCAGTACTTCAAGTTGTATTTTATAATTAGTTTCTGCTTGTGAATTCAATTCTTATAGAATCCCCCTGCCTGAGAGGTATGTCAAGAAAGCTGCCATCGGTGTGCAGCTCGCCATTGACATAAACCCGGGTATCATAGTTGCCCAAGTCATTACCTATCCAGTAGTACAGGAAATGTCCCAGTGTGAACTCGTGAGGCCTGCTATAGCCTACATGGATGGTGTTCTGCTCAAGTGTGTGGATCGGCCGTATGCAATTCTCTTCCACCCCTATGCCGGCAGGAACTAAGGCTGGAAATCCATCTTCAGTCACAGTGATAGGGACTGATAGCTGATAAGGCTGCTCTTCAGGGTTTTCAATGCACTGATAGATCGGATCCTGCGAACGAAAATATCCCGTGAGTGCCATAGTGCCAAGGCCTGCACCCACAACTATTGCGGCAAGCATACCCATAGAAACTAGAAGTTTCCTACGCTTTTCAGGTCCTTCAAACGCCATCTAGATCAGATCGTGAGGCATGTGATAAATGCCTAGTGCAATGGTATGTAAGTTGTCAGATTGTCTACATGCTGGAATGGAATCAGCATGCCTGGAGGGCCTGATGTGAGCCAGATAAGGACGCCAGGTACTGCAGCACAGACCAAGATAGTGAGAATAATCAGCCATACGGCTGTCATCTTTTCGACCATCGATTCAATTCACTTGGAGTGCGTTATATAAGTCTTCAATGGTCTAGGTTGTCTTGGCCGATGCTGCGTTGATCTGGTTCCTCATTTTTTCCAGCTCAAGCATGAGTTCGTCGTTTTCATCCTCAAGCACCTTGAGCGAAGTAAGCGCTTCTGCGCACTGTGCCCTTAGCGCCTGATAATCTTTGACGAGTTTTTCGTATGACTGCTTTAACTTATCGTCGGCCAGAGATAGCTGCGTTGATGGAACGGCGGGTGTGTTCTGCATTGCAGAATGGAGTCGAGCGTTTTCAGATTTTAGCGTCTCTACTAGCCTTGTAGTTCCGGCAGTTTGCTCTTTCAATGCAGCTACTTCTGCAGCATATGACTTGATCTGGGATGCAAGTCTAGTGTTATCCTCGATTATCTTCTGTCTTTCGGCAGAATATCTGCCAACCTCTGCCTTTAACTTAGCAACAAGATCAGTATCTGAGGACGCTTCTGCCTTGCCCCTCTCGATCAGTTCAGAGAGTATTGTAGGCATCATCTCAGAGTTGACGTATGCGAATGTCCCAAAATCAAGCGACAAGGCTCCCTTCGATTTTAAATAGCTCTCGACTGACGAGTCAAGCGGGAACGAGCTTGCGTTGAACGTGAACAATTTAACTTGCGACAATCCATCATGTTTGGATCGTTTCTTTAAAAAGATTGGAACGTAAAATTAGTTGATACGCGCATTTAAAGAATGTAGCACATGATCAAGTGTGAAAGTGAGGGTATTCAACGATTCGGTAAAGTTCTACCTGCCCCGGGTCGAGGGATACCTTGAAGTCGTTCGCAATATGGCGAAAAAGTATGGGGGCATGTCATTGGTGGAATTTGACGGCTATTTCGAAGGGAAGTTTGAGCCGGTAAAGTATATGCGCGCCGAGATCCATACAAGCAATATAGATGAACAGCAGATGATAAATACAGCAGATTCGATCCGCACGAAGCTAAAACAAAAAAGCTTGGCGTTTGAATTCAACAACAAGCTGATACTGGTAGAAGACTAGACAATACCGTTTAATATCCCGACGCTGGTTTAAGATTCAGTATGCCTGGCGCCTATGTCATGATAAACACGCTTCCAGGAATGGAAAAGCCTGTCCTTGAAGAGATAGCGCAGATCCCGGGCGTCGTATCTGTAGAAGGCGTATACGGCGAAATTGATCTTATCGTGCGGCTCGAAGTGCCAGTGGGCAACAGCGTAGATTTTGTAATCAATAAGATAAGGAAGGTTGCGGGGATAAAGTCCACCAGGACAATCTCAACCATCGACGGTGAGCGCAAAAGTGGCACGGGAATGGACTATCTTGGCCCACCATCTGATTAGTCATTGATAGTCATGCAATGGTTTGTCCTTGTGTGCATTTATCTTTGCTTCCAACTGCTTTTTATGGTCTGACAGGATGTGTTTGTTGGCACACGCATCGTGCATTACCCCCTTTTCGCAAAAGTCACAGGCGGTGACAAAGTCTATCTTGCCAAACACCTTTTTGCAGTAGCTGCATTTTTCCGTACCTACATCAAAATCAGAGAGGGGTTTGAGCCAAGCATCACGCCACAAAAGCGTCATGTCTAATATGTCGAAGTGCGCGTATTTCTCTTTTTACTCTAGGTTCTCGAGAATGTAATACATTTTTTGATATGATTGCTGTAGGTCTTGCCACCTTTGTAATCTCGATTTGACCTTTTGCAGGTCTACTTTCAGTTTTTTGTTGTCCTTAGATGATGCTATCTTAGCTACTATCGATGCTTGCTTTAGGTATTGTCGGATGTATTTCTTAGCATATGGGTTTTCCTGTATTAGCGCAACGATTAGGTCTGGCTCGTTTGTAAATATGCTTTCTGCAAGAAGAGACTGTAGTCCAAACGTGGTGCCAGAGACCTGCTTGAGCATAGAAATGTTGCCCGATGATATCACTTTGGCAAAGACAATGTTTGCAAAGTATGTCAGCCCTAGTACAGTCGCGACTGACATATCATGAGTTTTTGCATCAGGTAGTACTTTTACAGAGGGATTTTCAAATATCTCGTGCACCATTTTTACCTCGTCTTCTTCTTTCCGGACTGGCACAAGCAATACTTTTGGCTGCATCTTTTGTGTTGCACCGGGTCCGAACATAGGATGTATGCACAGCGGTCTAACATCGCGTGGAACCTTTTTCAACGCGTGAAATGTTTGATGTTTCACAGATGATATTTCAGAGATGACTGCACCTGCCTTCATGTTCTTTGTGCATTCGAGGATTAATTTTGATGTCGTTCGCACGGGCACGGAAACTAGCACCAGGTCTGCTTCTTTAACGCAGTCTTTGATGCTTTTCGCTATGTGAATGTTATCCAAAGCCTCTAGCGATTTTCTGCTGACATCGTATGCAGAAACATGCAGGCCGCGACTTACAAAATAGTTTGCGAACCAAGAACCCATCTTACCTGCCGCGCCAATGATAGCTACTTCCTGCAATTCAGGCAGGCTCCTTTATTGTTGACGCCATTATGTCAAGACCATTCTCGAGCACCTTCTCCGGCTGACAGGCAGATATTCTGACAAACTGCCTGTAATAGTCGCCAAATCCGCTGCCTGGCGCAATAGCTACTCCCTTTTCTAGCAGCCTCTCCACTAGAGAAATGTCATCCCCTCTTGGAAGCTCAGGATATACGTACATGGCACCATCCGGTTCAATGAACCTGAGCGACATTTCCTTGAGTTTCGTCGATACAAAGTCAAGCCTTTTCTTCATGGTCTTGACGTTTTCAGAAGGATTCTGCCCGAGAGCTGCAAGCGCTGCATACTGCACAGGCTCAGCGACACTTGTTATTCCAACTGCTTGCACTTTTGCCATCTTGCTAATTATATCCTTGCCAGCGACTGCATAACCTACCCGGAAACCCGTCATGGCGTATCGTTTTGAAAACGAAGACACCAAGATGCTCTTTTCATATCCGTATTCGTGTATGCTTGTAAACTTTTTGAACGCATAATCGGCATAGACTTCGTCGCTTAGAAGGTAGAGGTCATTGTCTTTTGCGATGGATACTATTTTTTCCATCGTTATCTCATCTAGCACTTTGCCCGTAGGGTTGTTAGGATAGTTGAGTGCTATCATTTTCGTGCTAGGGTTTATCATTGCTTCCAAGTGCTTCAAGTCGGGTGTCCACTTGTTCTCAATTGTAGTCCTTAGAGTTTTTGTCCTTGCTCCGATAAAGTCGGCGCATTCCTTGTATGCAGGCCACGCCGGCTCAATGACTACAAGCTCTTGTCCCGGCTTTAGGAGAGAAGTAATCGCACTGAAAACAGCAAAGCGGCCGCCCGGCGTAACCACCACCTGATCTTCTGAAACATATTCTTTTCTTGCAATCGCTTCGCGGAGCTTTGGTATGCCGCGCGTGTCAGTATAATGGTACTGTTTTTGTTTGAACGATGCAATCAGTGATTCGCCGACTTCCTCCGGTGGAGAATAGTCCGGCTCACCTACTTCCATATGGATTATCTTTTTTCCAGATGCTTCGAGCTGCTTTGCCTTCATAAATATCCCGAGGTGCGTCTGTCTTGGGAGCTTTTGTTGTCTGTTCTGTGCCTGAACTTGTTCCGACTCGGTAAGGAGGATGTTCAACAGTTGTAACGAAAAGTCGCGGCCCATTCCAATCTCGTCGGCAAGCGAGAGCACCATAACGCGTATGTCGTTCTCAACCTTTTCATCCTTCACGTCGATTCCAAGTCTGTCCTTTATTTCACCAATCTGTCTTGCCAGCTCCATCCGCTGATTGACATTGCGAATTATATGGGCTGTCACATTGCGAACTTGATGCCGCAGCGCCTCCAGATCATCGTTCCTGCCCATCGCAATCACTTGAGCACTGGGGGTATTAGGCCAGCCCGTATCGCGTGGTCAGCTAGAACCATCGAAACTACGCACTCGACGACTGGCGGCGCCCTTGGGACGACACAGGGGTCATGTCTTCCCGGCACAGAAAGTCTGGTCTGTGAGCTCTTTTCTATGTCAAGCGTCTCCTGAGTTTTAGCTATTGAAGCCGCAGGCTTGAAGCCGACGCGGATGACAAGTGGCATTCCATTTGAGAGACCACCCAGTATACCGCCAGCATTGTTGGTCTTGGTCACGGCCTTACCATCCTTTATCATATAGATGTCGTTATTTTCAGAGCCTCGCCGTTTGCTGCCTGCAAAGCCCGATCCAAACTCAACTGCCTTGACTGCGGGTATGCTAAAGAGTGCCTTTGAAAGATCTGATTCTAGTGATGCGAATATCGGTTCTCCCAATCCCACTGGGAGGCTGCTTGTGGTGCATTCTATCACGCCTCCAAGAGAATCTCCATCCTTCCTTGCTTGCAGTATTGCATCTTTCATTTTTTCAGCTGCAGCAGTGTCTGGGCATCTTACGTCGTTGCCATATCTTGTGGCAATGTTCGCTGGCGTTATGTTTTCTGCTTTGACATTTCCAATTTCAGCAGTATATGCCACTGTTTCAATTCCAAGTGTTTTTTTCAAGAGTTTGCCTGCAACAGCGCCTGCCATGACAAGAGTTGCAGTGAGCCTGCCGGAGAACCTCCCTCCACCGCGATAGTCCACAAAGCCGCCGTACTTTACCATGGCAGGATAATCAGCGTGGCCCGGCCTCGGTATATTCTTTATCGCTTCATATGCGCGCGAATCAGAATCCTTGTTCCATATGAGCATGCAGATGGGCGCACCTGTTGTGTAGTTGTTAAAGACGCCAGAGATTATCTCTACTTTGTCCTCCTCCTTTCTCTGCGTAGTGACCACCGACTGCCCTGGCTTTCTCAAATCAAGTAGACCCTGAATGTCTGATTCGTTTAGAGGCAGGCCTGCAGGACAGCCGTCGACTACAATGCCTACGCACTTTCCATGGCTTTCTCCAAAGCTCATGGCGACAAAGCGCTCACCTATAATGCTGCCACCCATCTCTAGTAGTTGCAAGTTTAGCCTGTTCTATATAAAGTGCTTTTGGAAGTTATTCTCTGTCGGGGGCCAGAGAGATCTTTGCCCCAAGATCTTTCATGTCCTGAACGAAATGGGGATATGAGACGTCCACGGACTCGGCGCCAGCGACTATAGACTTTTCAGTCAGCATTGACGCGATGGTGAAAGACATAAAGAGTCTGTGATCGTTGTATGCCTCCAACGACGCGTTCTTTAGCGGCTTGGTGGCAGTTATTTTTAGGCCATCTTGAAATTCCTTTATTCGTGCGCCAAATTTTACCAATTCTTGCGCAATATTTGCAACTCTATCCGTCTCCTTTACCCTTGCATGCGCTACGCCTGTTATAGTGACAGGAGTCCTTGCCTTGAGTGCGAGAATAGACACGACAGGTAGCAAGTCAGGTGTGTCGCCAAGGTTAAAGTCTCCACCATCCAGATCTCCCGCTTGTTGAACGACCACTTCGCCCTTTCTCTTGTCGACCTTTATTGGGCAGCCCATCTGCTTCAGGATGTCGACTATCTGCGAGTCACCCTGTGGCAGCGAAAAGTTGAGTCCTTTCACCTTTAGTTTTTCACCCACAAGCGCGCCCGCTGCTAAGATAAGGGCCGCCGTGGAAAAGTCGCTTGGCACGTCGAACTTTGCCCCGCGGTATTCAGCGTTTTTGATTTCATATTCCAGCATGTCAGAGCTATGGTCTACAGCTACACCAAATTGCTTCATGGTTGCAAGCGTTGCGCTGACGTACGGCTTTGAAACGAGATTGCCCTTAATTCTCATCACGATTTCCGAATCTGCATAAATGCCTGCGATAAGCAGGCCTGAAATAAACTGGCTAGAAATGCTGCCGTCTACCACGGCCGTGCCCCCTCTGATGCCTCCGCCCTTTACCACCAGCGGAGGGGTACCGTTCCCCTTTGTAGAGTATGCCTCGACTCCAAGCTGACCAAGCGCATCAAGAATCGGCTGCATCGGCCGCTTACGCAGGCTCTCATCCCCTGTCAGCACCGTATATCCCCTCTTTACAAGGCCAGACATGGCAGTCAT
>JBDZWB010000253.1:0-2076 GCA_040255975.1 Nitrosopumilales archaeon | reverse complement strand
GGTCTTGACTATGAAAGGGCTAAAGAGTACGTCGCGATTACGCTGAAAAACTCGAAGGAAACCCTTGAAGTGGTCGGCGACACGGACGCAATCTGGGTCGCGCCGGTGCAGGGCGCCGAACACTCTGACCTTGTAGAGCACTCTGCAAGGGAGCTTGACAAGATGGGATTCAAGCTAATGGCGCTTGGAAGCCCGGTCGAATTGATGGAGGCCTATGAATTTGCGACGCTTGCGCGCATGATAGTCGCCGCCAAGAAAGTAATTCCAAGCAAGCCGATTCACCTATTTGGCGCAGGTCACCCACTTACCATTCCGCTTGCAGTCGCGCTTGGCTGCGACATGTTTGATTCTGCCTCCTATATGCTGTATGCAAAAGATGGCAGGTACATGACCCCAAACGGCACGGTAAGGCTGGACGAGTTGGCGTACCTGCCGTGCCAGTGCCCTGTATGCTCCTCTCACAGCCTACAGGACCTGCGCGGAATGCAGGGCGACATCCGCACCATCGAAGTTGCAAAGCACAACCTCTACGTTCTCAAGGCAGAAGTCGATTCTGTCAAGCAGGCAATAATGGACGGCAGGCTCTGGGAATACGTGATGCAGAAGGCCCGGGCGCACCCAAAACTGATGGAGGCTGTTCAGCTCTTTAAAGACATCGAGATGCTTGAGGCTGGCACTCCGCTCTTTAAGGAGAAGGCGATCTTTTTCTACGAGCCGATAGACCAGCACAGGCCGGAGGCAAAGAGGTTCAGGCGGGCAGCAGCCGCTTTCAAATCAAGCAGGAAAAAACTGATCCTCTGCCCTGAAGGCGAGGTACATCCATTCTACTCTACCAGAATCTACAGGGAAGTCGTGAAAAGGTTCCCCGATGCGCAGGTATGCAGCTACAGCCCGTTCCTTGGGATTATTCCTGCCGAGATATCAGATATCTTTCCGGCATCGCACAACCTTGCGCCAAGATCCGGGCAGAGGGCAGAGGACTTTCCGACCTTTATAGAATCGCTGGCAGGATTTGCTGGCAGGTTTGAGGAAGTGCTTATAGTGGCCAACGATTTCATGGAGCAGGCGGCGCAGGCTGCAAGACTAAATGCCCGACTGGTCAATAACACTTCAGAGCTTTGACACAGGACGCAATCAGGCTGCAAAAAGAAATCGCAAAAAAAGTGGTCACGCGTGACGATTTTGACAGCATAAGTCGGATCTGCGGAGTAGACGTCGCATATGACGGCGATAACGCGTACTGCTCTGCAATGGTGATGAAAGGCGGTTTGGTGGTAGAATCAGTCGACTCGCAAATGACTGTAAAGTATCCATATATGCCAGGCCTTTTGATGTTGAGAGAAGCTGAGCCTATGTGTCGTACGCTTGCGACCCTCAAAGGAGACTATGACCTTTTGTTGGTTGACGGCCATGGGCGGCTGCACCCAAGGAAATGCGGCCTTGCTTGCTACTTGGGCGTGACACTTGACAAGCCGGCGATAGGAGTTGCAAAGAGCAGGTTATGCGGTACGACGCGGCCAGACGGTTTTGTCGAGATGGGCGGTGAGGTCCTCGGATATGCAATCAGCAAAAAGATGTACGTCAGCGTCGGCCACAGGATAAGTTTGGAGACTGCAATAACGATTGTGCAGGAGCTTGGAATAGAGCCGCTTCGGCTGGCAGACATCAAGTCAAAAGTGCAAAAAAGAAGGAAAGGGCTCAGGCCTTGACTGTCATTGGGTGTTCTTCTACCTTCTCCAACTCTGGTTCTTCGACAGATATCAGGTTCTTTACCTTGCCCCTTTGCTTGTGCTCATAATACATGTAGTCGCACATTAGAGAGATAATGAAGACCATCGAAGATAAGGCTTTTGATAATTGAAAATAAAAATGAAAAAAGGAAGGAGTTTTTCCTTCGGACTTAACCTTCTTCCCAGCCCTTGCTGAACACACCGTTCTTGTGCAGCGGGACTGGTTGTCCTGGAGTGTATTCCATTGGCCTCATCCAGAAGATAGCGTGTGTTGGGCATACGCCTACACATGCACCGTCTGAAATGCATCTCTCTGGATAAAAGACGAATGCCTTACCCCTCTTCC
>JBDZWB010000070.1:0-7740 GCA_040255975.1 Nitrosopumilales archaeon | reverse complement strand
AAGGGCGGTTCGATACTGCTCACCACCCACTACATGGACGAGGCAGAGATGTTGTCTGACTATATCGTCATAGTGGACAGGGGGGCGGTTATCGCACAGGGCACTATACAGGAACTGCGGAAGGTGATACCACAGAACATCCGGGTTGACATTTCTCGCGACGGCCTTGAAATGGATGCGCTCAAGCCGTACGGCTCTGTGGTTGACACCGGTGCCGGCACTCTACGTGTCTTTACTTTCGAGTCGACTGTGCGCGAACTGTCCGAGCTTGCACTGCGCAGGAACCTGACGTTTACCGTGTCGCCCGTGACTCTTGACGACGTGTTCGTCTACCTTGTGGGCGGCGGAATTGGAGATGAGCAAAGTGGCAGAAACTAGCATGCTGCCTGTAAGGCAGGCATTCATAATCGCCTACATGACTGGAGTGCTCTGGCTGCGCCGGAATCCTACTTCATTGATATTTACCGCAATCAGCCCATTTTCGCTATTATTCGTACTTTTTGTTGTCAGCGGGGGTCAATATATCGAACCTGCGATTGCGGGCAGCTTGGTGATGGCGCTAGTGGGATACGGCCTTGCCCTTGGACAGGACATTTCTTTCTACAAGACCGAATACAAGGTGCAGGATGTGTTCGTTGCCTCTCCTGTGTCGCCACTAACGTATATGATGGGCCTTGCATTGTCGGAACTGCTCTTTGGGCTGCCGGCGCTAATCGTACTGGCATCACTTGCCGCACTCTTTGGAGTCTCGATATTAAGTATCCCTCTACTCGTAGCAACCATTCTGCTCGTATGGGGCTCCATGTCTGCAATGGGATTCTTTTTGTCGTCGCACATGCTTCACATGCGAAACGCAACGCAGGTGATCTCATTTGTCAACGTCATACTTGCAGTCCTTCCACCAGTGTTTTACCCTATATCTGCAATCACGATCTTGCCAGAAATCCTGGTGCCGCTGGCTTATGCAGTACCGACTACCCATGCCGCATTAATGTTGCAGTATATCATGGGCAATGAGACGCCTGCAGAATGGTCGCTTGGTTTTGGCTTTGCTGTACAGATTGCTTATGTGATAGGATTTGTCACGTTGGCAAAAACAAAGGCGATCTGGCGGGAATCCTAGCCTATTCCCACGGAAATACTATCCACTTGCTGTGATCTAGCACCTTTGCTGTTATGCCCTGACTCTTGTACCTGCTCATGCAAAAGCAATAGTCGCAGTTGAACCCGCTCAGTGCATGCGCCACCTTGTGGAATGTGTCACCAGTATCATAGATATCATCGATCACGAGATATCGCTTGCTAGCGTCTAGGACGGGCATCTCTGCGCTGATCACCGTCTTGTTGCGCACGGGTACAAGTTGTATGGCGTCGATGCTAAGCTCGCGGGATAGAAGTCTGGCAGGAATGATGCCTCCTCTGGCAATTGCAAGGATGCAGCTGTATCTTATCCCAGATTTCTTTACCTGGACTGCAATTTCTTTTACAAGAGATTCAATTTCTTCCCAGCTGCAGGTCTGCTCACCTTGCGGCCTTATCTCTTGCATGTACTTGAAAAGATGGGATGAATTCATAAAGATATGGGTAATGGAGGTCACGGTGGGATTTGGACCCACGACCTGCTGATTTCTTGACATACAAGTTTACAAGTCAGCCGCTCTGGCCAGGCTGAGCTACGTGACCTCGTGCGGTCTAATGGCACTGCGTTTTATTAATTAAACGGCGTTTTCGCAAAGGTTAATCTACGGCTCGTGCCACAACAGAACCGTTGCAGACGGCGAACAAAAGGCGCGACAACCTAAAGCTCCTTGCCTTCATGATAGGCACCGCGTTGTTTTTCGGGGTCACGCTCTTTATCTCATTCTTTATAGTAATACTGGCCCTTAACAACTCTGACATCCCCGGCGACGAAAAGCCAAACATGTTCATGCTAGGTCTCATCCCGCCATCCGTGGGCACGTTCCTGCTGTTCACCAAAGTGCTCGGGCGGTTCATGTAAACAATGTATTTAAATCGCATGAATCTTGGTGAACCTGTGCCAAAGTTCGTAGTGCAGGTAGTGATTGAAAACAAGCCCTACATCAATGACCCTGAAGGTGAAACGATCCACCGCGACCTTGTGGTAAAGGGCGGCTACTCTAGTGTCCAGTCTGTGAGGTCGGCCAAGATGCTAAAGATGATCGTGAATTCAAAGTCAGAGGCGGAGGCTGAAGCGACAGTGAAAAAGCTCTGCGAGGAACTGCGCATATTCAACCCTGTCGTGAGCAACTGCACTATCAAAGCGACCGGCAAAGTTTAATTTGCTAAACAGCCGTTGCTGTTGGAAATGAAGACTAGAGTGCTGTATTATGTGGCAGCCGCTGCTACAGCAATAGCAGGCATCTTGCACCTTGTGCTTGCCCCAAACATGCTGAACTTTAACCCAAATGGCGCGATTCTCTTCTTTGTAGGAGGGGCAGCTCAAGTATTCTGGGCTCTCCCGATGGTCCGGAGGTGGGGTAGGGTATGGTATGGGGTCGGGATCGGTGGAACGGCAGTCCTGATGTCAATCTGGATAATCACGAGATTCCCTGGCAACCCGATAACCGGAAGGGGCGGAGGAGTCAATGAGATGGCTGCAGCCACAGAAGCGATGCAAGGCGTCTTTATCGGCGTGACTATCGCAATACTCGTGATAGAATCACGGATGAGGAAACTGGACAAAAAGACCGCGTCAGAATCCGCCTAATTACTTTCTTTTTTTGTTTAGTGCTTATCGTCGTGGTCTATTGAAAAAACGTCGTCAAGGCTGCTAGAATCGCTGAGAGCGCCTTCCAGCAACAACGTGGTCCGGAGATGTTTTGCAAGATCTGTCACAGTGATTATGCCGACCAGTTTTCCGCCATCCATTATTGGCAGGCGGCGGATCTTGTGGTTTACCATTCTTTGCACGGCCACTTCGATCGGAGTCTCTGGGTCTGCAGTCGTCAGTATCTTGGACATAATGTCCGCCATCTTTACCTGTGCAATAGGCAGCTCCTTGGCGCATATTTTCTTGATAAAGTCGCGCTCGCTCACGATCCCGACAGGCTGCCCGTCCTTTACTACAAAGACAGAGCTGATGCCCTTATCCGCCATTACCTTGGCAGCTTCCAGAGCAGACTTGTCGTGGTCTATCATGACTATTTGCTTTGTCATGATGTCGCGAACTACGCTTCCCACCATATACCAATCTCCCAGAATCAGCCAAAGATAAAAACAATGCTGTCATGAACTACTGCAACTAAAAGCTGGTGCGGAATTCGCTAATCTGAAGATATTAATACGAGCTCTGTCAAGTCTCACTCGCTGTAATGGCAAAGATTGGGATCGCCGTTTTCCCCGGCAGCAACTGCGACCGCGATGTTCACCACGTTCTAAACAATGTCATAGGCGTGCAGGCCGACTTTATCTGGCATACCAAAGACCGCATTTCCGGCTATGATGCAATGATAATCCCCGGCGGCTTTGCGTTTGGCGATAGGCTGCGCGCCGGCATTATCGCGGCCCACAGCCCCATTGTGCAGGAAGTGAAAAGAATGGCAAAGGACGGGATGCCAGTCCTTGGAATCTGCAACGGCTTTCAAATCCTGGTCGAATCGGGACTGCTGCCTGGCGCACTGATGATGAACGACTCGCTTCGCTTTGTGTGCCGGTGGACAAAAGTCGAGGTCAAGAACAACAAGACCCCGTTTACCAGCCAGTTCAAGCCGAAGCAGACCTTTGGAATCCCTGTCGCGCATGGAGAGGGCCGTTACATGGCAGACAGCAAAATCCTAAGTGAATTAAAGAAAAAGAACCAGATCGTTTTACAGTATTCAAACGACGATCCCAACGGATCGTCTGACCTCATTGCGGCAATCTGCAACGAAGAAGGCAACGTCATGGGCATGATGCCTCACCCGGAAAGGGCAAGCGAAAGCATCTTGACTGCAGAAGGTGCCAAGAATGATGCCATCATGATTTTCCGATCGCTTGTGTCAAACCTGAAGCAAAAGGCGATAGCGTAGATGGGCGTCCTGACAAAGCAAGAGCTAGAGTACCTTGAAGCAAAC
Organism: Nitrosopumilales archaeon; assembly: GCA_040255975.1. Lineage (GTDB taxonomy): Archaea > Thermoproteota > Nitrososphaeria > Nitrososphaerales > Nitrososphaeraceae > Nitrososphaera. Next base: position 3,667 of record JBDZWB010000070.1, on the reverse strand, counting down.
CTGGAAAGGAAGGCAAACGAGATCGAACAGGACATCGTCGGAGCAGAGTGGTCAGAGCACTGCTCATACAAGTCTTCAAAAAAATACCTGCGGCTATTGCCCACAAAGGGCAAGCGCGTGGTAGTCGGCCCTGGCTACGACGCAGGAGTTCTTGATGTTGGTGACGGATATGTCCTGACGGTGCATATCGAAAGCCACAATCACCCTTCAGCTGTCGAGCCCTTTGGCGGGGCGGCCACCGGAGTAGGCGGAGTCATCCGAGACATCATGTCCATGGGCACGCGCCCGATTGCGGTCCTTGATGCCCTCCGGTTCGCGCCGATAACCGGCAAGGGCAAATCAGTAGCCAAATCAAAGTGGCTTTTCAAGAATGTCGTCAAGGGGATCGCCGACTATGGCAACTGCATCGGCATTCCTACTGTTGGTGGAGAGATAGAGTTTGATCCGTCATTTGAGGACTATTGCCTGGTCGATGTAGCATCAATCGGCTTTGGACGCAAGGAAGACATTGTGGCAAACCAGGCAGATGTCGGCGACGTGATTGTGCTTGCCGGAGGCTCAACTGGGCGCGACGGGATCCATGGGGCTTCGTTTGCCTCAAAGGCCCTTGAAGCCGAAAACAGGTCGGCCGTACAAATTCCTGACCCTTTCCTTGAAAAACTGCTGCTTGAAGCCACTATGGAGGCTGTAAAGCAGGGTTGCATCAAGGGCATCAAGGACCTTGGCGGCGGCGGGCTGTCATGTTGCCTGTCCGAGACTTCTGATAGTTTGGGCAAGGGTTTTGACGTCGAGCTGACAAAGGTCCGCGCAAGGGAAGGTGGCATGACGCCAAATGAGTTAATGATATCGGAATCGCAGGAGCGAATGCTCTATGTCACTGACAATAACCATCTCCCTGCGCTGCAATCAATTCTGGACAAGTATGAAATCCGCCACTCTGTCCTGGGGGTTGTACAGGAGCACAAAGATCTTGTCGTGCGGTACGAAGGCAAGGTAGTGGCCGAGATGCCGTCGCACCTTGTTGCACATGCGCCACTTGCAGACAGAGCCGTCAAGAGGCCTGCATACATTGATAAATTAAAATCTGTCAAGCAGCCCCGCCAGCCGGCAAACCTCGGCAAGGCGCTGCTGTCGCTCTTGTCAAACCCGACGATCGCCAGCAAGCGCTGGGTCTACCAACAATACGATCACGAAGTAGGCGTGAGGACGGTGGTCAAGCCAGGGATGGGCGACGCGGCAGTGATGCGACTGGACAATGGGAAATTTGTGGCTATAAAGCTAGACGGAAATTCAAAGCACTGTTATCTCGATCCATACGAGGGCACGCTCGGCTGCCTTTCAGAGGGGCGCAGGAACGTCATTTGTACGGGGGCAGAGCCCATTGGGGTAGTGGATCACTTGCAGTTTGCAAGCCCCGAAGATCCGGAAATCTACTGGACATTCACACAGGCAATAAACGCAATCGTCGACTATTGCAAGTTCATGGACATACCTGTAGTAGGGGGCAAGGTCAGCTTTTACAACGAAACTGCCAGGGGGCCGATCAAGCCCTCGCCTGTCATGGGCACGCTCGGGCTGATTGAGGATTCCAAGCACATCATGCGCCCCGCATTGTCGGCAGGCGACTCGATTTTTATTGTTGGAAGCACCGCGCCAGAGATGGGCGGATCTGAATATTACGAATATGTGCACGGAATAACTGGCGGTTCAGTTCCAAAGGTTGATCTGCAAGTTGACGCCCGGAATGGCAACGCCGTGCTCGGCCTGATAAGATCTGGGCTTGCCACCTGCGTGCATGACTGCTCAAAAGGAGGCCTTGCAATCGCGCTGGCAGAAATGGCGCTGGCAGGATCTATCGGATTTGCGGTAAACCTAGATGCAGTTCCAAATTCCTGTGGCAGGCTCGACGACGTTTTGTTTTCGGAATCGCATTCCCGGTATGTCATTGGCACAAAAGAGCCAAAACGCGTTCACCAGATATTATCGACTTCGGGCGTCGCTTTTTCCGAAATCGGGAAAGCCGCACGAACAGTAGAATTTACCAAGGGCAAGAAAAAGGTAATCAGGCTGACGTTGAAGCAGCTGCAGGCAAGCTTTTACTCGCTTGGAAAAGTGATGCAATGAAGATACGTTTTTTAACACATCGCGCCAAGCTTGGCATGTCTTGGGGTGGCGTGAATGGTTCATGAGAACTGCGGCGTAGTCGGGATATTTTCGCTTGACGGACACAATGTCATACCGTTTGTGATAGACTCTTTGCGCGCTCTGCAGCATCGCGGCCAGGAGGCATGGGGGATCGCGGTGCCTGGCAAGACTCCATTCAGGAGGCTTGGGCTGGTCTCTTCGGCCGCAGCAGAGTTCCCGGCGGTCGTCAAGAAATACAAGTCTTCCGCGGCCATTGGCCACGTCAGGTATTCCACGCTCGGCAAGAGTACTCTTGAAAACGCGCAGCCGCTAAAGGTCAAGGACCTGTGCGTCGCGCATAATGGCACCATTGCCAATGTCGAAGAACTATCCGGCATGGTCGGAGGCTGCACTTTTACACCACAGACAATGAGCGATACGCTTGTCGCGGCTCAGCGGCTGGTCATGCATCTTGCCGACAAGGAAGACATGGCTGAGGCAATGCACATCCTAAAGGGTGAGATGGTCGGCTCGTTCTGCTTTACATTTCTGACGGACGACGGCTCTGTCTATGCTGCAAGGGATCCAAAGGGCTTCCGCCCGCTGGTGCTTGGGCACCATAGGGAGACCAACACCTACATGGTTGCTTCTGAGTCATGCGCGCTTGCGGCAGTCGGGGCGCAGCTTGTCCGCGACATAGAACCCGGCGAGCTGGTAAAGATGAGCAAGGGTGGAATCAATTCCCAGCAGTTTGCAAATGAAAAGCCACATGCCCACTGTGCCTTTGAATACACCTATTTTGCACATCCCTCCAGCATCATGGAGGGGATCAACATTTACGCTGCAAGGAAGAGGATTGGCCAGTTTCTTGCTAAAAAATTCCCAATAGCAAACGCAGATGTCGTAGTGCCGGTGCCAGACTCTGCGCGGCCTGCTGCGCTCGGATATGCACAAGAGCTGGGTTTGCCGTTTGAAGAAGGCCTGCTCAAAGACAGGTACAGCAAGAAAGGTTCAATGCGCAGCTTCATCGAGCCTTACCAGAATGACAGGGTTGAGATAAACAAGGGCATAGTGCCTATCCGCGAAGTGGTCGCCGGCAAGCACGTGGTCGTCGTGGATGACAGCATTGTGCGGGGCACAAGTTCTGCCGAGATAATCAAGACGCTGCGGATGGTGGGAGCAAGCAAAGTGAGCCTTGTGGTCACCTATCCTCCAATTCGCTATCCCTGCTATGCTGGCATTGACTTTCCCTCGCAAGACGAGCTTGTGGCGTACCAGCACGGCGGCGCTGAAGATTCCAATGCTACAATCGCAACACGCGTTTCACAGGTGATAGGCGCGGATCACGTCGCATACAATGACACTGCCAACCTTGCAAGGGCGATCGGCATGCCTGAAGAGGAACTCTGCTTTACGTGTTCCACCGGTAACTATGCACCATTGGGCATAAAGCCTGTCTTTAAGTCGCGTGTGCAAATGAAGGGCGAATAATAATCGCTTAAATATTCTCAAGCCGCATGTTTCTTTCGATGCGGCTTGCGTT
>JBDZWB010000069.1:0-7740 GCA_040255975.1 Nitrosopumilales archaeon | reverse complement strand
GCTCTGAAAAACTGCTCCAGGCTTCGCCAAGGTAATATCCTGCAAAGGTCAGTGCAACTGACCATACAAGTGAGCCGGCAAACGTGTAGGCTACAAATTTTGCAAAATTCATCCTTCCAATGCCTGCAGGGATTGAAATTATTTCGCGAATACCTGGAATCATCCTTGCGGTAAATACTGCAATCGGGCCGTACTTGGCAAACCACTTCTCGGCTTTCTCGATTTCATGCTCGTTTACCCTTATCCGTCTTCCAAATCTTACGATTGCTGCGCGGCCGACTTTCATGGAGATGAAATAGATGAGGACTGCGCCTACTGTTGAACCAAGCGCGCCAGTAGCAGCCATGCCAACTGCATTTTCTAGTCCGAGTCCCCTGCTCTGCACGGTAAATCCCACAAGGGGGAAGATCACTTCGCTTGGGATGGGGGGAAAGATCACCTCAAGGAGCGCTGCCGCAAAGACGGCGGGGTAGCCATACTCTGCTATTAGACCAGTTATCGCGTCAACCACGCCGCCCAAGAGCCCGGCCGATGCCAGCACAATGACAATGGCAGCGTGCATTGCTGTTTCCTATGGGTGCAGGAATATATGTACATCCCCCCTCCCCCCTTGGTGCTGGTCTAGTTATAAGCACCGCCGATGTCTATTGCGCTGTTTGACCTGCAAGAACATTTGCGTGCGGCTGGTTCCGAGCGGCGGCAGGATACAGAACCCGTATCATCAGGGGCTAAGGTATTGCCGCAGATGCGAAGTGTACCTTAAAAGCTCTAGCAGCCATTGTCCGTGCTGCGGCCTGCACCTCAGGTTCACGCCCGTGAACCCGCTTGCCAAAGAAAAATTGCGACTTTTCCTCAAGGGCGACTGAATTTGCAGAGGTCGCCTTTCATCAATCTGCCCCTGCATACAGGGCATGCACCGGCATATCTTGTACACAGAATGACCAAGTTGTCCAGTGCAATGTCAAAGGTGATAATTGACGAATACGGTCAGGCAGAATTCCTACGCCGTATATCAGATCCTCTGTGGTTTCAGGCATTTGGCTGTGTCCTTGGGTTTGATTGGCACTCATCCGGGGTGACGACAGTGGTTGCTGGCGTCCTGAAACAGGCACTCAAGCCGGACATCCATGGGATATCACTCGCTGGCGGCAAGGGCAAAAAGTCAACGTCTGCTAAAATAGACATCCCAATTCTTGCACAAAACCTCGGCCTTTCGTCTGATAAAATGGACTCGATCCTCTATGCGAGCAAGATGGCGGCTAAGGTAGATAGTGCGGCAGTGCAAGATGGATATTCTCTCTATCATCACGTCATACTGTTTGACGAGCGCGGCGACTGGGCGGTCGTGCAACAGGGCATGAACGCCAAAAACAGGATGGCACGGCGGTATCATTGGCTCTCAGATGACGTCCAGAATTTTGTTCACGAGCCGCATACTGGCATAATTAGCGACGGCAAGAATGCAAGTGCGCTTGACATGACCTCAGACATGTCTGAAGAAAACCAGAAGATATGCGTCGATCTTGCCAAGAGCAACACAAACAACCTGAAATCTTCAATTTACCGGTTGTCAACAAAGAACTCCCTTGACCCGTGGCTCGGAAACGGCATAATCGATGCATCAGGATATGAAATGCCCCGCAGGCTCGACTGGGATCTTTTCAAACGGATCTATGACATCCAGCCGAGAAACTATGAAGAGCTCCTCTCTATTCCCGGGGTCGGCGGCTCTACGGTAAGGGCCTTGTCGCTTGTTGCCGAGCTGATATATGGATCGCGGGCTTCGTGGAACGACCCTGTAAAATACAGCTTTGCTCATGGCGGCAAGGACGGCGTGCCCTATCCTGTGGCTAGGCGGGTATACGACGAATCGATTCGCTACCTTTACGGTGCGATTGAAGGCGCCGAAATAGAAAGGGATGAGCGGACCGACGCACTGAAAAAACTCGCTAGGTTTTCAGAAAGGATGTTTCCTGCCGCGTGAAATTAAAATAACGCCATGTCACAGCTGTGTGCATGGCAAAGGTCTTGGTTGGCAAAACTTCGGAAATTGGAAATGGTAAGATGACTCACGTGACTGCAGGTGGCAAGGAGATACTGGTCGCAAATGTGGGGGGTCAGTACTATGCTACTGGCAATGTTTGCAACCATGCCGGCGCTGAACTCCATGAGGGCGAGCTAAATGGCAAAGAGCTGACATGCCCATGGCATGGAGCAAAGTGGGATGTCACAACAGGAAGCATGATCTGGTTCCCGCAAAAACTGAAGGACCTTGGCAATTACAAAGTGACTGTCGAAAACGACACAGTATACGTCGAAGTCTGATTATTCGTGGATATTGGCCTGAACGGCTCGCTTGTGGGTCTTCAAGCCAGCTACTTTTTCAGCTTTCGCCTTACGGATTTTACTTTGTCCTGTAGCGTCTGGACCTTATCTCGGCGCTCGTCTATCCTTACGGTGGATATTATGCGCTTTGCGCCAGTAGACTTCGCCGCCCGATGGGCGGCCTCTACTGCCTGAAGGACACTGGCAAGGTCTTTCGCCTCCACCTGTGTCCCAAGCGCCGTAAGATCTGCTTTGATATTTCTTATTTTACGAATAGCGTCAAATGCAGCTGCGACTTCTTTGCCCATGCTGGTTCCTTTCCTTCCTGTGATTGGCACAATGCTGATCTCCGCGTGCACTGTCATGACTCGTTATATGGGACAAAAGGATATAATAATTGGCAAGGTGAAGGGCTAGAATTTACTTTTTATTATCGTTCAAGAATCCAGATGTAAGTTGGAACTACACGAATTCCTCTCGACTCTTCCCCATTCAGTGGTTACCGGAGAGGCAGTATCGCTGCCTGATAACGTCATCCGCAAGATCTTTCAGTTTGCTAAACTGAAAAAGAGCGATGTCTTCTATCACCTTGGCTGCGGAGAGGGGAATGCAGTCGCGATTGCCGCAAAGGAATTTGGTGTCAAGAAATCTGTTGGGATCGATATCAACAAGGCGGCTCTTTCCAAGGCGCGAAAAAATATTGCAGGAACAAAAAATGCTGAAATAATGAACGCTGACATTCGCAAAGCCGACATTTCTGATGCTACTGTCATTCTATTTTGGTTCAATGACCCTGACATGGTCGATACAATGGAGAAGCGATTCAAGCAGCTAAAAGATGGATCTAGGGTGATAACTATCTGGGCCCCCCTTGGCATGACTTTGCCAGACAAGATAGACTTCCCCTTCTTTGTGAGCAAAAAGCCGTTCAAGCGGGCAAAGTCGATCCGGCAGCAGATAAAGGCGATCTACAAGACCGATTGCATCGACTTTACAGCGGCGTGGCTTCTTGCAGAGCGCTACATCGATGCTCTGGAAGTGGTACCCGGCGAGTACCGGCGCTTTGTCAACATGCTCCAAGGTATGGTTATATGGATAAACGCGTGGAATATGGGGGTAGCCTGCGAAGATGAGGTACCCCCTCCTGTCCAGACATATGTAGGGATATTGAAGACCTTCTTTAGCATCGACCTGACGAGCATGATACAAGCGCGAAAATAACAGTCAACACTGATGGGTACATTTCAATCTTCTACAAATCATCCCATTACAGATAGTTAAATAGCGCCGGCAAGAACCATTTCTCATTGGACACCAAGGTAAGGAAGGCTGTGCTCAAGAAGATAGAAGAAACAATGTCAAACGCTGGCGAGATCTCACAAATCATACAGAGTCTGGAACATATTCCAATTGAAAACAAGAACGACTTCGCCTTTGGCATAGCTATCGGGAGGGTGTACAATTCATTTCATTATCAGACAAGACGTGCGCTGAAGAGGAATGCGACTGAACAAGAGTTTGACGAATTCCTCAGTCTTCTTGCCAAGAAGACCTTGGAACTTCGGAATGCGCTAAAGCAGCAATAGCTGCGCCCGCCCACATTTCGGGCAGCTGGCAGCTAAAACCTTGCTTGAGAAGCTTGAACGGAGCGTAAACTGCTTGAAAATCTTTTTAAGCTACCAGCTTTCACTCACACAAAGCTTGTCTCCAGATGTAGAAATGGTCCTGCTGACGCCTGCTGAAATCAACCGCTTTATCTCCACACTGAAATCAAAATACTCGGCTCCTGAAAAAAAACATAAGAGCATAAGAATATCGCGCCACAGCTAGGGTCATTCAGTGCTATCAGAAAAGATGGGTCAGACTATGTGTTTCTATCCAAATTGATTAATGGATTTGGTCAAATCTGCTGCAATGGCGAAAAGCTATGGGATAGTTGCTTTTATTATAGAATTCTTTACGAAACTTGTTAAATGACCTTTACGGCAAACAGATTAAATGTTGAAAACTTAGGTGTGGATGCAGTGTTAGTCGAAAAAGACAACCCAAAGATTATAACTACAAAGTCTATGATACAGCTCGCAGAGATGGAGATCAAGCTTGGCAGCGTTCATCAAAACCTGTCAGTTCCGTCGTTAGTCGAAATGATAATCAGCCGGAATGAAGGCATCTTATCTTCAACTGGTGCTCTTTCTGTTAAGACAGGCAAGTTTACCGGCAGGTCGCCTGATGACAAGTTCATAGTCGACGACGAAGTCACCCACGATACGGTGGACTGGGGCAAAGTCAACCACCCGATCTCGGAAGAGAACTTTGAAAAGATATTCCGCAGAATGAAGGCTCATGTGGAAAACAAGGAGTTCTTTATCTTTGACGGCTTTGTCGGAGCGGACCCGGAAAACAGACTCCCGATAAGGGTTATCAACAATAGAGCTTGGCATAACCTGTTTGCAAAGCAGTTGTTCATCAGGCCGACTCTGGACGAGCTTGACAACTTCAAGCCGGAATTCACTCTCCTCTCATGCGATGATTTTGCTGCAATCCCTGAGGAAGTCGGGACAAGAACAGAGACCTTTATCATCATCAACTTTAAGAAGAAACTGGTGCTTATTGGTTCGACGTCTTATGCTGGCGAGATCAAGAAAGCGATGTTTTCAATAATGAACTTTGTCCTGCCAAGAAAGAATGTGTTTCCAATGCACTGCTCTGCCAATGTGGGCAAAGGTGGCGACACTGCATTGTTCTTTGGACTTTCCGGCACGGGCAAGACTACGCTGTCTGCAGACCCTGACAGGCGGCTTGTGGGAGACGACGAGCACGGCTGGTCAGACAGCGGAGTGTTCAACTTTGAAGGCGGCTGCTATGCAAAGTGCATCAATCTGAAAAAAGAAAAGGAGCCACAAATTTGGAACGCGATCCGCTTTGGATCTGTAATGGAAAACGTGGTAATTAACAGCGATACAAGGGAGCCGGACTTTGACGACGGGAGTCTAACTGAAAACACACGTGTTGCTTATCCGCTCGATTATATCGACGGCGCATTGATCCCTAGCGTCGCTGGCCACCCAAAGGTCATAGTCTTCCTGACTGCCGACGCGTTTGGGGTTATGCCGCCAATTGCCAAGTTGACAAAGGAAGGCGCGATGTATCATTTTATGTCGGGTTATACCAGCAAGCTCGCTGGGACAGAGCGCGGCATAACCGAGCCAAAGGAGACGTTCTCCCAATGTTTCGGAGCCCCGTTCATGCCGCTCCACGCCTCAAAGTATGCAGAGATGCTGGGCAAGAAGATTACCGAGCACGGTACACGAGTTTATCTTATCAACACCGGATGGACAGGCGGGCCCTATGGAGTAGGCAAGAGAATGAACCTTGCCTACACTAGAGCGATGGTCACGGCTGCACTCAACGGCGAAATCGACAAAGTTGCAACGAAACGCCATGCCATTTTCAACCTCGACATTCCAGTATCGTGCCCCGGTGTGCCTAACGAAGTGCTCGATCCGCGCAACACGTGGTCAGACAAGGACAGATATGATGCAGCTGCAAAGAGGCTGGCCGCACTCTTTGTCAAGAATTTTGAAAAGTTTGGCAATGTGTCAAAAGAGATAATCGAGGCTGGCCCGAAGGTATAAAGAAAATGGTAGCCCGGAGCAGATTCGAACTGCTGTCTCCAGGTTTCTTTTCTCTAGTAAGATCCAGAGCCTGAAATCCCTAGCCCTCAACCTTGGAGATTGGCCACTAGACGACCGGGCTGACCAAAAAACCGATTACATGTCCCGTATTTGACTCTAACGTTTTGTGTTGACTTCTCTAATAACAAGACCATACTCGAGCGGGGCCCTTTTCCTCATGTAGGGTATCAAGCGATAGTGGATTGAATAGCCGTTCCTGTCCCTGATGATGATGTTTTTTATCAGAAGCGAAACAAAGCCCCCCGCGACCTTTGAAGGCGCAATGCCACTCTCTTTGCAGAACGCGTCTCTCTTTGTATGGTATTCTCTTAACGTGAAATATGATCTGTTAATCTCGAGCACCAGAGGCCAGACGACGTTTTCCCAGACCATCCTGCGGTTCTCTGTGGACGAAGCATGCTTCCCCTTCCTCTTCGGGGCCGGCTCATCCACGCGTCGCTCGTGCTGAGGGCTCAGCAAAGTGGAATAAGTTTAAACTCCCGGGTTTATAATTGATGTAGGTGCAGCAAGACAGCTCTGTCAAGGATTCGCTTGATCTGCTTGCAAAAAAGTGGAAGATAGATCCACAACTGTACGATCTGCAGACGGGCATGCGGGACGATGTAGTCGACACGCCGATTAGTGTCGGAGGCGTGGTATTTCATATACCCAAGATGGCAAAGGACAACCTTTACGTCCTATGGAAGTGTCTTTGGCCTGACTGCCACAATTGCTGCGACAGACAAGGAAGGCTCCCTCTCACAAAGGATGACATCAAGACAATTTCTAAAAAAATAGGCTACACTTCAGAGCCTGAATTCGTGAAAAATGAAACACTCGTCTCGACATGGGAGGAGCGAGGAACTCTTGACAACATTATCACCACGCTGACAATGATCTCCCTAAAGCGCAGGATGGATGAGCGACCTGAACAGGATGGCACGCCGCTGCGCTGCAGGTTTCTGGACGACAAGGGATACTGCGGCATTCACCCTGACAAGCCAGGAGTGTGCTGGCTATACCCATTTGCGTCTTGGCTTGAATCGGATGCAAAAGGACAGCCGGTTGTCCACGCCACATTTCAATTCACTGGTGATTGTCCTGGCTTTTACCTTGAAAAATCCCTAGACAATATCATGCCTGTATTGCAGGAATATTCTGCAAAGATCTACAACTACAACATGGCCATCAGCCGGACGACTAGGGAGAACTACGGGTTTGTCAATTTTGTCGATCTGCAGAAGGGTTAGTCGCGCACAATTCTGGCTTTCATCCGCAACGCCAGCCTGTCACTATGATGCTTAGCGATGTGGCTCACAAATGCTTCATAGCTTAAAAAATGATCGTTGCAGGCAGGACAGATCACACGATATGGCATAATTAGATATAAAATGAAAAAGGAGGTTACCTGAACCTATTGGCAACTTCGTCCCAGTTGACCACGTTCCACCAAGCTGTGACATAGTCGGCACGCTTGTTCTGGTACTTCAAATAGTATGCGTGCTCCCATACGTCAAGTCCAAGCAATGGTGTGAGCTTCTCCTTGTTGAATCTGGTCCATGGGCTGGTCTGGTTTGGCATTGTGATGAACTGTACTCCTCCTGAGGCGTTCTTTACCAGCCATCCCCAGCCGCTTCCTTGAATTGCGACAGTGTCAGTCTGGAATTTTGTTTTGAAGTCTGCAAAACTTCCAAACGCCTTCTTGATCGCTTCTGCTAGCTCACCACTCGGCTCTCCGCCT
>JBDZWB010000068.1:0-7806 GCA_040255975.1 Nitrosopumilales archaeon | reverse complement strand
AATTCTTCGATCATAGGCTTGCACACATGTGCCTACAAAAATTGTAGCATTTTTCGCGCCCAAAATGCGGCAGCTTGTTGCAGAATTTTGAGCACGCCAGAGTGGAAAAAAGTACCAAAACGGTCCCTAAATGGCACCAAAGTGCGTCAAAAACGCGCACGCGCATATTACATGTGTTGTAGAATGTCAGATGTTTGCCGGAAGTGTAAAAGCAAACACGGCTCCCTTGCCGATGTTGTCCTCAGCCCATATCTTACCACCATGCGCCTCTACTATAGCCTTGCACAGGTACAGCCCAAGGCCAGTCCCTTTTGCCTTTTCGGATTTTGTCACAAACTTTTCAAAGAGCTTGGGTCGGATTGCAGGGTCTATCCCCTTGCCTGTGTCTGCTACTCTGACCTCCATAAAGCCGGGGTCTTTTGCCTGCTGGATGGTGACTGTTATCATGCCTTGATCTGTAAAGTTGACGGCATTGTCCAGAAGGTTCGCAAGCACTTGGTTAAGCCTTCCTCTGTCAGCCACGATCTCGTCTTTACCTTCCGGCAGCCTTGACTCAAACGCGATCTTTAGGTTCGGGTTCTTGTTCTCCGCCATCTTGAAAAGTATGTCTTGGATAGATTCTTCTATTAGCTTCTTGACACTGATCATCTCCTTCTGAAGCCTGAACGTATTGCTCTTGATCCTGCTGACGTCAAGTATATCGTTTGTCAGTTTGTTTATGCGCTTCGCGTTGCGGAGAATGATCTCGATCTTGTTGTTGTCGGTGCCAACATCCTCTGCCAAGCCTTCTGCGCTCAGGATTATCGGGAGCACCGGCGTGCGGAGCTCGTGGGCTGCGATGTTGATGAACTCGTCCTTTATCTTGTCCTGCTCTGTGAGGCGTTCATATGCATTCTGCAGGTCGTCAAGCTGGCCCTTTATCTGCTGATCCTGTTTTTGCACGGTCCGATGCAGTCTGCGGTTAAGTGTTAGTATGAATGCCATGAATATGGCTGCAATTATGCCTATCAGGATTATTGCCACTATCGTAAAGATTCTCTGGTCGCTTAGGACGGAGGCAAAAGTCTCGCTCTGAGATGAAGAGGTGGTTATCAACACGGACCATGCATGTATTCCAGAGAAAGCTACCGGCGAATATGCCGCCACTCTCCGTTGTCCGTCTGCAGACGAGTATTCGAATATGCCTGATCTGCCTTCCGTCATTAGCTGCAAGTTCCGGTTCACTACATCGTTTTGATCGAACTGGTCAGCAACATTGGTGCCTATCGCAGCCTCGTCTTCGTGCCCTATTATTGTACCATCAGTTGCAACTATGAAAACTCTGTTATCTGCTGAAACAGGCAGCCATTCCTCAACCTCGTCTACAACTGATTCGGTGGGGATGATAGCTGCCAAGACGCCTGCGAAGCTGCTGTTGGATGAAAACACCGGGACAGAGACAGAAACGCTAGGCCGGTTGTCTGTCGACTGAAACAATCCTGTAAGTATCGGCCGTCTGCTTTCTTTGGCTTGGATGTAATATGCCTGATCTGATCTGTCAGATCCTATCTGTCCTAACAGCTCTGCTTCTGTAGTGTACAAAAGCAAGCCGTCAGAATCAACAAGGTTTATTCTCTGCGTGTACTGTTCCATCCCGGCACGAGTTGCATCGAGCAACGCACGTGTCTCTTCGCTGTCAATCGCCCTCAGCAAGATAGGACTTGACGCTGCAGTCTCTAACCTCCTTTTCATGATATCGAGATTCGTGCCAATGTCTGTTACCGCGTCGTCGGCATCCTCGGTCACAGTCCTCCTTAGCTCCTGCGTTGCGGTCAAGTCGAGGCGGACCTCTGTGCTCTGGAGAGAAGTGTATGCTAGAAATATCGATACGGCAGAAATGGCGACGAGTGCAACCAAGATGACAACCAGCAGTGGCCGGTTGACTAATATGCCAAGTTCTTGGTTGCTGTTAGAGGTTGTAATATGGAGCTATGTGTATTGTTCTATAAAAAAGTACTAACTTATACGAACGGCTCCTTGTATGAGGTGATTATTTTTGCTACCTCTGGCCGCATCAGGTGTTGTGCCGGAATCTCGCCAGAGCTGACCATGTTCCTCATCTTTGTTCCGCTAAGCTCTTCCCTGAACTCTGGTCCATGGGGGCAGTTCTTCTCGTTGGCGAAGCCTAGGCACTTTTTGCAGTAATAGAACGCGGGAAAGAACACCGGCTCTATTTCAAGATCAGGATATCCCTTGAATATCTCGTGCGCTGCGAATGGATGGTAGTAGGTGCCAACTCCTGCGTGGTCACGCCCGACTATGAAATGGGAGCAGCCAAAATTCTTCCTCATTATCGCATGATGTATTGCTTCCTTTGGACCTGCGTAACGCATCTCTGTGTGGAGGGTAACAAACATCGCTCTATCCTTGGGATAATAGTTCTCGATAAGAGTGACATATGCTGCAAGTATTACTTCATCCTTAAAGTCGCCCCGCTTTTTCTTGCCAATCAGCGGGTTGACAAAGAGGCCATCGTAAAGGTTAAGCGCGGCCTTTTGCAGCATTTCGTGAGCGACGTGTGGAACGTTTCTCGTCTGGAAGCCAACTACCGATTTCCAGCCCTTGCGCGAAATTTCTGCTCGCGTTTCCATTGGCGTCATCCTGTACTTGCGCAGGGGAGACTTCTCTATCCTCTTGACAACATCTATTCTGCCCCCGATCAACTTGCTTTTCATGTTGACCATCTTTTCGACTCCCGGGTGCTTGATGTCGTCTGTCTGGTAGATCGCCTTTGCACAGCCAAGCTTGTCAAAAGAGTAGACTTCCTCTACTTGCAATATTGCGAATCTTTCGCTGTCTGTTGCCAGCGCAACCTGACCAGCGTCCTTCATCTTTGCAGCTGTCTGGTCGTCCACGTCAAGGACTATCGGGACGGTCCAGGCAAGCCCGTTTTTCAGCCTACCAGTTTTCACAATGCTCTGAAAGTCTGCCTCACCTACAAAACCTTCAAGCGGACTGAACACACCATCTGCGATATTCTCAATGTCATTCCGAAGATCTGCACTTACCTGTACAGAAAACATGTCTTCTGTCTTGACATTTGATGCAACAAACCTGTTTACAAGTTTGCCTCCGTGGGGAAGTGGAATAGATCCAGCCAAATTCATCACTGGTGTCTCTTTTTAGCCGGATCAAAGTGAAGGCCACATTCTTTGGCTGCTGCGTTTTCCCACCACCATCTGCCGGCCCTCGGGTCTTCGCCAAGCTGGACGGCCCTTGTGCATGGCTCGCAGCCGATGCTGGGAAATCCCTTGTCATGCAGCGCATTATACGGGATGTTATTTTTGCGGACATACTCCCACACATTGTCGGAGCTCCAATCTGCTATCGGGTTAAGTTTTACAATGCCTCCGTGGGCTGCATCAACCTCGATTTTCCTTGTAGTAGATCTTGTCGCCACCTGATCTCTGCGCAAGCCTGTTATCCAACCGTCAAGTGTGGCAAGTGCGCGGTTAAGTGGATGAACTTTTCTTATTTCACAACAGAGCTTGCGGTTCTCTACGCTTTCATACATCAGGTTCATGCCCTTTGACCTGATCATGTCTTCAACCTCCTTCTGATCGGGAAAGTAGGCTTCAATCTGGATGCCGTATCTTGCGCGAATTGCGTCCATGACGTCATAAGTCTCTTGGTTGAGCCGTCCTGTTTCAAGCGTAAAGATCTTTGTCTTGTTTTTGTCGACTTTGGTCATCATGTCGATTATTGCGACATCTTCTGCACCAAAACTGGACGCAAGACCGATCTTTGTGCCAAAAGTGTCAAGGGCCCACTTCAATATGTCTTGGGCTGATTTTGACTCAAACTCATCAGCAAGTTTTTCGATTTGTGCCGGAGTGAATTTCGGCCCCATAGCGAATGAAAATGGAGCGTGAACTCCTTATATTACTTGTTCTCTGCACCGTAGCGTTATTGAGGCGATAAAAGAAGTTGTTTATTAACAAGTCTTTTCTATATATCATGTAAATTCGCCTTTAACTATAGTGATTGCTAGGAGAGATTGTGGGATTGTCTGATAATTTTTGGGAAAATGTTGATCAATACAGGAAATTCGGTTTTGATCCCCTCCGCTGGGTCCCAACCTGTTCCAACGAAGTTGACAACCAAGTCCTAAAAAGTGCACTCGCAGAAGTAAAAAAGACAACCATCAAGATCTCTGCAAGCTGGTTCGATTCGTTCTACCACATCGAGGCCAAGATGCCCGAACTTACAAGACGTGTCTATAGCCTTACAGACCCTGTTGTAGACAAGGAAGTCGAAGTAAAGAGGGCGCTAGCAATCTTTCGGGTGCACACTGGGGTTGGCGAGCATCCACAACTGCTTGGAGAATCACTTCAGAACTTTTTCACGCCTTTCAGCGCCAAGGTGTCGGTGTCATGTGCATCGGCAGCACTGACCGAACATCCTGAAGGCCAGTTCGGGATGCTAGACTATATCGAGCTCCGTAGGGGAGACAAGGTGGGATACATGCCCGGGGTCACTTCGACGACACAGATCACAGACGTCACAAGGGCGCCGGATGCAGACATACACAGCAACATTGCAATGACATCCGCGATTGAACTCTTGAACCTGCTGGGATGTGGCATGGCATCATCGTTCAAGCTATTTCCTGTCTATGACGCGCCTTCCGAGGAAATGCTAGACACGATAAGGTCAAACCTTGATGCATTTACTTCGCGATACAACCTCGCGATGGAGGATTACAATGCGCTCAAGATGGGTAAGCTGTTCTACGGAACGAGCGCAATAGCGTCGACAACAAAAGAGCTGCCTGTAAAGTATGATCAGATCGAGGAGAATATGGAGATTATTGCCACCAATAAATTCGGCGGCCTTCCTGCCGTGAGCCTTTACACTCTTGCCCGCATGGATCCTGAAAACATCAAAAAGTTCGAACAGGCCGGGGTCACCTTTACAGACATCACCGAAGCTAAAGATGAAGCCATAAAGAATCTTGGCGAGCCCCACTTTGCCCTGGGCAAGATAATTGCAAAATACTGCCCTGACTATGGTGCTCAGTTTGACAAGAGCACTCACATTACCGCAGTCCACCCTGTTGGATCGCATGGTATACTTGCACTAGGCGCACTGGCAGAACTTGCAAATTCACATCTTCAAGTAAATGAATTGCCTATTAGGCATATTGAAATCGCAAAATTCGCTACAAAGGAATTCTTGGTTGACAACGCTACAGCATCTCTACACGGTTGCCATCTGATAGTTGCAACAAAGGACATAGCGAATCTGCTAATCGAGGATCTGAAAAAACACAACTTCGCGCCAGAGAGGATCGGGTTTGTAGCCAAGAAAGGAACTCCGTCTGTAGCATTACCGCCGGAAACCGACCAATATGTCGCTTCAAAGGTGAAACTTGCGCGCCTTACCGGCTCTGCTTCTTGAGCTAATCAATCTTCTATATACTGCAATGATAATATACCAAGATAAAGCAGATCGGGTATGCAAGACTTAGACTGCGTCTTTTGTAAGATTGTCGCAGGCAAGATACCCGCAATGGTGTTGCTGCAGAATGATAAGGCTATCGCACTACTTGACGCCTTTCCGCTAGCTGCGGGCCATACACTCGTGATTCCAAAATCGCACTATGCCAAGGTTCAGGATATGAGCCAGGAGGATGCCATGGGTGTGTTTGAAGTAGTATGGAAGATTATCTGCGCAGTAGAGGATGGATCACAGGTTTCAGCCTCTACCATTGCAATTCACAATGGAAAAGAGGCTGGGCAGGAAATTCCTCACGTCCACGTGCATATTGTTCCACGGAGTAGGGGTGACGGAGCTGGTGCAATTCACTCTATGTTCAAGAACAGGCCAAAGCTAGGTCCGCAAGAAATGGACTCGCTGTTCAACAAGATATCGAGCAGCCTTTCTTGAGATCAGTCTGTAAATGAGGATTGGCGTCATTGAACCCATGTTGTTCTCTATTCTATGTCCAATAATAAACATGGCTACAGCTGCAGCCCACATCGCAATTCCTGGAACAGGATCAGTTTGCATCCCCACAAAATGCCCGATTGTCATCGCTGCTCCAATCACGTAGAATGGAGCACCTACACAGTGCAGCGCTTGGTTGGCTGGATGCCTGTGAGTGCTTTTTATCATCATGAAAAAAGGGTGCATGCATCGTACATAGCGGATTCAACTGATAATTCTTTCCACTATACTTGGAATTTCAGATAGGTATGTGACAGTGTATGTGGCGCGTTCACATTCTTTGGATGGTGTCTGCAGTGCAAAAAGCGAGTTTGTCGTCCTGATGGTAGTCATGCCTAGTGTGTTGGCGGGGCAGATGTCCGTATCCAGTCTGTCTCCGACCATAATACATTCGCGTGCTTGCCTCCCCGCCCGCTTGAGTGCAAGTTCGAAAATGGCTGGATCGGGCTTTTTCAACTTCACGATAGATGATATAACTTGGACTTTAAAGAACCGGTCAAACCCTGACTTTCTCAGCAACTCGCTTATGTCGTCAGACTGGTTGGCTATAATCCCAATTTCACAGTACTCTGAGAGCATCTGGAGTGTCGGCTCGACATCGTCAAAGAACCTGAAGAGATTCAGCCTGCCCTCCTTTATTTGGGGCTCAAGCCTGTCTGCGATGACTTTCTCGTAGCCGGAAGGGGAGAGTAGCTTGCATACTTCTATTATCAATTCTCTGACGCTTCCGTGACCGATCTTGCGATCTCGAATGATGCTGTCTCTTACTGCACGGTAGTTGCGCTGATCAATCCTTGCACCAAACCCGTTTAACAGTTCTAGAAACTTCTGATCGAAATGCGCGATAAAGTCCCACTCGTCAACGAGCGTCTGTCCAAGATCAAAGAATATGAAAGGCGCAGTCATCCACCCGGCATGCATACGCGACAGTTATTCTGTCTTTCTACACCTAGACAGGAACACTTTAAATAGCGTTTTCCGCCTTCACGCCTTGTCCATCTGATGAAAAGAGACTATGACATTATCGTGGCGGGTGGCGGACTCGCTGGCCTTATCGTTGCATCATCCGCAATGTACTATTCAAACCAGTCGCTAAAAATCTTAGTAATTGATCGTAATGCGGTCCCTCAACAGGGCAGAAAGACAGTGTCTGGATGGGTCTGCGGCGACGCGGTGGGCAAGAACACCGTTGACTATATGACAGAAAGGATCAAGATCAGCTGGGGTCATCCAGAGATCGAGCACCCAGTTAAGGGCGTCATCGCGTATTCGCCGGATCATGAAACCGGCGTCTCGTTCGACGGCGAAGGCTATATCCTCAACAGACGCCTACTGCCACAGAGGCAGCTAAAGGACGCGACAAAGGCGGGTGTCGAGATTAAAGAGCGGGTAGCATTGCGCTCACTCATCATCGAAGGCAACACCGTCATAGGGGTTGAAGGCGAAAACCTCGACACCAAGGAGATATTCAAGAAAACAGCAAAGTTGGTAATAGACTGTACAGGCGTGACATCCGTCCTGCGCACAAACCTGCCTATCAAGTCGTTCATACAACGCAGGATCGACCGGGATGACCTTGAAGCCACAGGCCGCTATATCTACAACTTTGATCTTGCCTATGACGACAAGACCTTTTTTGACCCGGACTATTGCATCATTCATTTGGATCAAAAACTCGCTCCTGGCGGCTACGGCTGGGTGTTTCCGAAGGGCAAGAGCAAGGTGAATATTGGTCTTGGAGTGCAGCAAAAGGCGTTTGACGCGCGCAACAAGGCAATGGGCGTACACCCTGACCTCAAGACTCTGATCGACGAATAC
>JBDZWB010000067.1:0-8069 GCA_040255975.1 Nitrosopumilales archaeon | reverse complement strand
CAAGACCAAACGCCAAAGGGCTGCTTGTTGCGATCACCGTGATGCCTGCACCTGCGCCGCCGGTAAAATCAAGTATGTCGCGAATCGCATCGTCGCCAGAATCTTGGCAAGCAAACACTAAATCGGCGCCCATTGCACTTGCCTTTTGCAGCCTTGCCGGAACCATGCCGACCAGTGCCACCCTGGCACCAACCATCTTTTTGAACAGCTGCAGGTGCAAAAGCCCGATTGGCCCGTCACCTATGATAACCACTGGCCTGTCATTTGGAGGCAGGTCAGTACGCGATAGTCCGTTGAGGCAGCAGGAAAGCGGCTCAAGCAGAGCTGCTTCCTCATCGCTCAGGCTGTCTGGTACCGGGACGAGCCCCCCGATCCTGATTATCTGATCTGGTATCCCGACATATTGCGCAAAGCCGCCGTCGAGGGTCGAGCCTATCTCCTTCAGCCCCGTACAGAGATTGTATTGCCCACTCCTGCAGTAATGGCAGCAAAGGCACGGAATCAGTGGACATACTGCTACCCTTGTGCCTGCACTTATGGTTGCATTTTCTGTCCTGACGGTTTCCAGGATCTCGCCACAAAGCTCGTGACCCAAAATCATGGGCGGCCTGACCTTTCGGTGGCCATTTCTAAAGACGCGAGCGTCGTATCCACATACTGCGCAGGCGTTCACCTTTAGCATTACATGCTTTGCAGCGACCGGCACTTCTCTTACGGCAATGTTGTTTGGCCCATGAAATACCGCAGCCAGCACTGTACGTTATAATTATCCATGACAGTAATAAGGGAGCCCCGCTGTGCTTCTGTACCTTTGTTCCATGATGTTTGTTCTACAACCTAAAAAGAGTTACAACTTGTTTATCATCACACATGACGAGGCTATTTGAACCACACATCCACATGTATTCCCGGACCACGGACGACTATGATGCAATGTCCAAGGCGGGAATAGAAGTAATAGTCCAGCCCTCATTCTGGCTCGGAAGTCCACGCACGGCTGTCGCCACGTTTGAGGACTATTGGGAGCACATGATAGAGTTTGAGACAAAGAGGGCAAAGGACTATGGCATAGAGCATTTTGTCTGCATTTCCGTAAACCCAAAGGAAGCCACCGAGCGCCCGCTTGCCTTGGATGCGATCAAGGCCATGGAAAAGTATCTTGACAGGGAAAGGGTCGTGGCAGTGGGAGAGATCGGCTACAACCTGATAAACGATCTGGAGGAGGAGGTCATGGTAAAACAGATGGATATTGCTGCGGAAAAGGACATGCTCATGACAGTCCACCTGCCGCACAACAACAAGCCGGAAGGCATGCGGAGGATGGACGCGGTGCTGAACAGCGAGCGGGGCAGGAGATACAACAGACGAAAGATACTGGTGGACCACAATGTCGAAGATACGATAGAAAAGACGCTCGAGCTTGGCATGTGGGCGGGCCTTTCAGTCTACCCTGTGTCAAAGTTATCACCAGAACGCGCCATGAACATCATCAGGAAATATGGCACAGAAAGGATAATGGTGCACAGCGCTGCAGACTGGGGACCGTCGGACCCGCTGAGCGTCCCGCTTGTCGCAAGAGAAATGAGAAAGGCTGGGTTCAGCGCCAACGAGATCGAGCGGGTGACATTCTACAACGCGTACGAATTCTTCAAGCAGTCGCCACGGTTTACGTGGAAGCCATGAAAAAGCTGGCATTCAGCACTAACGCATTCAAGCGGTATTCGCTTGAAGATTCAGTGCGCGAGATAGCAAAGATCGGATACCGCGGGGTAGAGATCCTGTGCGACGTGCCGCATGCATATCCTCAAAATTTCACAGACGGGCAGGCAAAATCGTTAAAGAACACTCTTGCGTCGTGCGGTTTGCAGATTTCAAACCTCAACGCGTTTACATTGTACGCGATAGGCGACGTCTATCATCCTTCATGGATAGAAGACGACGAGCGCGCCCGGGGCATTCGCATCCGGCATACGATCGACTGCATACGGCTGGCCACAGAGCTCGGTTCGAAATACCTCTCGACAGAGCCTGGAGGGCCGGTGCCTTCGTCTGGCAATCCGAACAAGCTTCAGGTGTTCTCTGCAGGCCTTGAAAAGGCCGCAAAAATAGCAGAGGAACAAGATGTGCAGCTGCTCGTTGAACCGGAACCGGGTCTGCTAATAGAAAATTCCCGCCAGTTCAAGCACTTTATGGAAAAAATCGAATCTGATCACGTGGGGCTTAACTTTGACATCGGCCATTTTTACTGTGTAAATGAAGACCCTGCCAAGCTTGTATACGACCTGTCAGGATACATTTCACACTTTCATCTTGCAGACATTGCCAGCAGCAGGGTGCACAACCACCTGATACCTGGCAGGGGCTCAATTGATTTCCGGCCCGTGTTTGATGCCATGGATGACATTGGATATGATGGGTTTGTAACAGTCGAGCTCTACCCCTATCAGGACGACCCTGTCCAGGCGGCTAGGGAGGCGTACGACTACCTTTGCAAGATCATGTAGGATCGCGCGTGCAACAGTACCTGCTTTTGGTCAGGCTGCCAAACGCGTTTACCGCGCCATCTAACATACTTGCAGGCTATTTTGCGGCGACACCTCTTTCAGAGGCAAGCGGCCTGCATCTTGCGTCACTGATGGTTTCCTCGGGGTTGCTCTACATCGCCGGCATCGCTCTGAACGACTACTTTGACATCGAGACGGACAGAAAGGAGCGTCCGTCTCGGCCCCTCCCTTCTGGAAGCGTGCCAAAAGAACATGCGATGGGAATCGCCTTGGTGGCAATGATAGCCGCCAATGCGATAGTTCTGATGGCCGTTGGGCCGATCGCCCTTGCAGTGAGCCTTGCCCTGACTGCAACTATAGTCGCGTACGATTACAAATTGAAACGCACTATTGCCGGCCCGTTTGCAATGGGCGGCACCCGTTTTCTGAACGTGATCCTGGGTGCAAGCCCTGCAGTATCCGCCGCGCTACTTGCCAGCGCCGGTCAGATGGAACTAGCACTGCTTGCAGCTGCATCAATGTTCACATACGTCATTGCGATAATGATGTTGAGCAAAAAAGAAGTCGGGAGCGAAAAGCCCAGCTTGCTTCCATTCTTCCTGACCTTTGCTCTTGCTGCTACCATAGCCGCAATAGGACTGTTCACTATGAGGTGGGAATTTCTGATAAGCTTGGCGATATTCTCTGCAGCTATTGCGATCACCTTCGGGCAATATGTCCGGTCTGATTCAAAACCAGTTCAAAAGGCTATAAGAAACATGATCATTTCCATAATAATCCTCGATTCCGTGTTCGTCAGTGGAACCGCGGGACTGCTTTACGGAATGGCGACTCTCCTGTTCATCATTCCTGCAGTAGTATTGGCGAAAAAGATGTACATGACATAATGCTAACTCATTTAAACGATAGTAGAATATTGACGGGCAGCCAAGTCAGATGAAGCATTCTATAGTGATTGATGTCGTTGGGCTGGAACAAAAACACCTCGATTCCGGGCTTGTCCCAAACATTTCCAAGCTTGTGGAGAGCGGTGAGGCCGCTCCGATGGAGCCGGTGTTCCCAGCAGTCACGTGCACTGTTCAGGCAAGCATCCTCTCCGGCAAGTATCCACGAGAGCATGGCATAGTGGCAAACGGTCTTTACGACAGGGATACATTCAGCGTGTCATTCTGGGAGCAGCCAAGCTCCCTTGTCAAGGCAGAAAGGGCGTGGGACACCGCCAAGCGCAAGGGCGCGAAAACTGCCGTGCTCTTTTGGCAGAACACGATGTATGCCAATTCTGACATTGTGGTTACGCCGAGGCCCATCCACCTTGATGACAAGATGCTGATGTGGTGCTATTCAAAGCCTGCAGGTTATTATGAAAAACTGAAAGAGAAATTCGGTGAATTCGATCTTGCAAGCTACTGGGGACCGCTTGCGTCTGCCAAGTCAAGCGAATGGATAGCAAACGCCGCCGAATATACGCTCGAAAGCGAGCGTCCTGAAATGCTCTTTGTATACATTCCGCACGTTGACTATTCTGCGCAGCGGTTTGGAAAGGACGCGCCGCAGGTGAGAGAAGACGTAAAGAAGGCAGACGAAATTGTGGGACGACTTGCAGACAAGGTTTCAAGGATGGGGATCAAGGACCAGACGCAGTTCACAATCGTGTCAGAATACGGTTTTAACAACGTGCAAGGTGCGACGCCGCTCAACCTGATTCTGCGCGACGCCGGCCTGCTTTCAGTACGCACGATACACGGAAAGGAATATCTTGACTTTGAATACAGCAAGGCGTTTGCAATGGTCGACCACCAGATAGCCCATGTTTTTGTCAAGGATGGCTTTGAACATCCTGCAAGAAAAGCGCTTGAGGCAGCAGCTGGTGTAGACATGGTGCTCGACAGCGAAGGCAAGAAAAAGCTGGGCATTGATCATGGAAGAAGCGGGGAACTCGTGGCCGTAGCCAAGCCGGACAGCTGGTTCAGCTATTACTGGTGGCACGACGAAGAAATGGCGCCTGATTTTGCGCGCAGAGTGGACATACACAGAAAGCCGGGTTATGATCCAGTCGAGCTTTTCTTTGATCCAAAAACAAGATCGATACCCCTTGACACGCGCTTGGTAAAGGGCTCACATGGAAGGCCGCCTGACCGTGCAACTACCGAAGGACTTGCATTTTATGGCTCAAGCAAAAAGCATGGCATCGCTAAATCTGGCTTTGCAAAGTGCACGGACATCATGCAGTGCTTGGCAGCGTAGTAGGAGATGCGCATGAAGAAGTATTCCATAACACTTGCATCCTTTAGGAAGATAGAGCCAATTGAAGAGACACTCCCAAAGCTGGCCCAGCAGGGATACGACGCTGTAGAGATGTTTGGTGAGCCGGAGGGAGTGGAGGTTCAAAAGCTAAAGGATGTCCTTGGCATGTACGACATGCCTGTCTGCGGGATAACCGGCATGTGGGGCAGAGTCAGCGAAGAGGGTTGGAAACGCAGGCTCTTGAGTTCCGACCAAACCCTAGTTCAAAGTTCGATAAATTATGTGCACAACTGCATAAAAATGTGCAACCTGCTGGGAGGGGAGGAAATGAACGTCTGCCTCTTTGCAGATGATCTGCCCAGCTTTGACAGGACGCACGGCGTGCTCACCTTGGATGAAAAGGAACGGCTAGCCCGCAGGGCAGTACCGATCCTCACAGAACTCTGCAGGTTTGCGTCGGATCATGGCGTAAAGCTCGTGCTTGAGCCTCTCAACCGCTACAGCACACCGCACTGCTCGACTGCAAAGGATGCGCTTGCTATAGTCAGGGATGTAAACAGCGATTCGCTTGGGATTTTGCTGGACACCTTTCACATGAACATAGAAGAAGATTCGTTTGAAGATGCCATACGGACCGCAGACGGATACCTGAAGCACACGCATTTTGCAGACAACAACAGAAAGATGCCCGGGTTTGGCCATATCGACTTCTCCACGATTATCAGATGCCTTCGGGAAAACGGCTACAGCGGCTATGTAAGCTTTGAACCCAACATTGCGAATGAAAACTATGAGCATGTGACAAAGGCAGGTCTCGACCTTGTCAAGACCCTATCACACACTGACCTGCATGAAAAGTTTCGACCGACATCCATTGCGTTAGAATAGGCGCATATTCTATTCATTTTTTCGATAGCGCGTAAATAGAGAACCATGTCATTGTTCTCATGTCATCAGTAGCCAAAATCATTGAAATCATCGGCATCTCAAGCAAGGGATGGGAGGACGCCGCGCAGATAGCCGTAAACGAGGCAAAAAAGAGCGTGCATGGGATTCACGGCATAAAGGTTCAGGACATGACGGCAGACGTGGACGAGTCAGGCAAGATAGTAAGGTTCAAGGCCACCGTCAAGGTAGCATTTGGGGTAGAGCGTTAAGCCACATCCCTTAAATCCTGATAGATATTACAAAACGCCGTTGCTTCAGGATCTACTCCTTCAGGGCGCAGAAATCGCAGCAGTCGCTGCTGCCGTAATAATCGGCCTGATCGCGCTGTGGATAATAGTCACGATCCCTGTGTGGATAGCAGCCAAGATCCTGACCCTCGGCAAGGCCAAGTTCACCCGCGCAATGCTGGTGACAGCAGTTGGCCCAATAGTCTATGCCATCGTGTTCTTTCTTTCAGCCGCAATCCTGACGGCTGCATTTGGCGACACGGCGATACCCGCAATAATCGCCTTCATCATTGCATTCATTGCATGGATAGGCGTGTTCAAGAAGGGCTTTGACACGGGATGGATTCGGGCCCTTGCAATAGCGATACTGGCAATCATTGTGTTTGCAGTCATTGGAGTGATAATCACGCTGGTGATGCAGGCAATAGTGCCTGGCACGCCGCCGATAACCCCGATTCCGCTGCAGCAGGTATAGTAGCTAGCTACTTTGAAATAATATTGTATTGGCGTTCGGCCCACTCTACCAGAGACAGCGGATCCTTTGCGACATGGTCAGAGTTCTCTTCTGCCACAGCCTGGAGTTCCGGGGTGGCAAGAACGGCAATGCGAAGCTCCCCCTTGAGCCTGCCCTTCATTGCCTTGACCGTGGACGAGAGGAACCTGAGGGACCCTTCGCCGGACGAAAATATACAGATCAGCATCAAGCCATGCTTGCTGCTCCAGACGCGGGAAATATAGCGCTGAAAGTCGATATCAAAGAAGGGATCGATCTGCTCTTCCACATCCCCAATGTAGATCGAGTCCCACCCGAGCGCGGAAAATGCCACGGCCACACTCTTTGCCGCATGGACTTTATCGTCAGAACCGGCCACAACAAGCACGCTGGCGTTTGCTTTTTTTTCAACTGATCTTAAATTGAATTTCACGAGATCTATTAGCTCCATGGTGAGGTTGAGCAGGAACGCCCTCTCAGTCTTGTCTAGCCTGCCCCTGCTGTAAAGCTCCCCAACAGTGTTTACCACCGGCATGATAACGTCTGTCAGCACCCTTACCTGATCGACGTTGGAGTTGAGCACGCTCAGCAGAATCCTGCGCGCCTGCTCCTCTTCCCCTGCCAGAATTGCGCCTATCAGCTTTTGCTGTACCTGGACGTAGTTGACCGGAAACTCGATGTCTGCCACCCCTGTTTCCAGGAACCAAACGTTGACATTGCCTGTCTTTTTCTTTTTGACAAGACCCATCGCGTGCATGACATCAAGGTACTTAGTTATGGTCATCCTGTTGATGCCGGTCTTGTCTGCAAGCTCGATTCCCGACAGGCCAGTGCCGGCGCCCTGCAAAACGTCGACTATCTTGCGCTTGACTTCGTCGAGCGTGTAACGCCGGTACACGAGAGCTTTTCAGCCTGCTGGAAATAAAACCTTTTTACCTGTGCTTTTTCTTTGGCATCTTCCTTGAGCCGGATATGAGGTCCGTCAGAGCGTTGAAGGCTTTGCCTACCTGATCCATCCTGACGAGCATTATCGTGTCGGTATAGCAGCTGACAGTGTCTTCTATGTTGATGTGCCGGCGCGCCAGCTGGTTGTAGAAGGCGATTGCGCACCCCGGCGTCTTGATTATCTCCTCGGGGCTGTGGACTATTATCGCCGCCAAGTCGTCCTCAATTTCAAGTATGTCGTCGTGGGCAAACATCGCCTTGACTTCGTCAAGAAGTGCATCGTCGAATACGAGTGTAAGGGACATGATGCTCTCTGATACGCTGATAAAGTTGCCAACATTCTGAGTCATTGCCTTTGCGACCTTTTCAATCGTCTTTTTGCTCTTTTCCGCCGAGACCTTGGCGACATCCGTCCTTACGCTTATGGTGCTTCCGGCCAGTATTGATGCTATCGGCTTTTCCGGCACGTCATAGTCGCGCCTTGACCTCTTGAGAGCGGTGACGATGCTCTCTATGCTTGTGTTCTTGCCCCCAAGCAGCTGGTCTACCTGCGGCTTGATTATGCGGGCGAGCGCACTGATGTTGCAATAGTCTCGCTGGAGGGAATCCTGAAATGACAGGTCATTGTTGACGACCTCCTTTACTGCGTTTGTTATCGATTTTTCGTTATTGACCAGCATCGGTCACTATCACCCTGATTTAGGTCAT